>JBFRWQ010000304.1:0-6973 GCA_051439665.1 Microcystaceae cyanobacterium
ATTTAGCAGGGTTATACCGTTCTCAAGGACGTTACAGTGAAGCCGAACCCTTGTATGTCAGAGCGCTTTCTATCAGAGAACAGCAATTAGGAGACAATCATCCTGATACAGCATCCAGTCTCAATAATTTAGCAGGGTTATATGAATCTCAAGGACGTTACAGTGAAGCCGAACCCTTGTATGTCAGAGCGCTTTCTATCAGAGAACAGCAATTAGGAGACAATCATCCTGATACAGCATCCAGTCTCAATAATTTAGCCTTGTTTTATGAATCTCAAGGAAAGCTAGATGAAGCAGAAAACTATGCACAACGGGCTTTAACCATTTATCAAACCACAGTCGGGAATGAACATCCTAATACCCTTAATGCAATGTTAACAGTAAAACTTTTCCAGATGATGAAGCGATTAGGATGCGATAAAAATACTTTGTTAGCTATTTTACAATCAATCCACAAGCCAATAATATTCCGCAGTTGAACGAAGAAATTGCGATACAGTTGTTAGAGTTGATGGAGAGTCAACCGCAGTTAATAGAGCAGATACGGGAATCTTTGTCTTAAACTATGATTTGTGTGATTGAATGATGGACTATGATGTCTGAATTAGGATTGACTTAATTTAAGACTTTTCAGGATCGTTTTTAAGTAAAAATTTGGTACACTAAAAAGCATTTGGAAACAAGCACAATTGGAGTTACTGCTCACTGATTAACCCCCATCCATAATGCGATCACGATCCAATAATAACAGATTTCTTAACTGTTCTGTATCTAATTGGGTTAACCAATTTTCCCCTGCATCTACTGTTTGATCAGCCAATTGTTGCTTACTCTCAATAATATCATTAATTTTCTCTTCTAATGTCCCACTACAAACAAATTTATGCACCTGAACATTGCGTTTTTGTCCTATGCGAAATGCTCGATCAGTTGCTTGATTTTCTACCGCAGGATTCCACCAGCGATCAATATGAAAAACATGGTTAGCACGGGTTAAATTTAAGCCTGTTCCCCCTGCTTTAAGGGATAAAATAAACAATTGAGGTGCATCAGGATCGTTTTGAAATCGATCTACCATGACTTGTCTTTGTTCCCGACGAGTTGCACCATAAAGGAAGAAAACATCTTGCTTGAATTTTTTCTCTAAGTAGGATTTTAACAAATTTCCCCACTCAGCAAATTGGGTAAAGATAAGCGCTCGATCGCCTTCTTCGATTAATTCTTCTAACATTTCTTCTAACCGCAATAACTTACCAGAATCATTGCTTTTTGTCAAGGCTTTTTCCTTATTAAAATGATCAGGATGGTTACAAATTTGTTTAAGCTTCATGAGTAAGGTTAAAATCAAACCATGTCGTTGAATTCCTTCTGATTCATTAATTGCTGCTAAGGATTGATCAACAATTGTTTGATAGAGTTTTGCTTGTACTTGGGATAAACCACAAAAAACGGTCATTTCCTGTTTCTCAGGTAAGTCTTGAATAATGTCTTTATCGGTTTTCAAGCGCCTTAAAATAAAGGGACGAACGAGGGAACGTAACAATTGTAAAGAGGTTTGATCCCCATATTTTTCAATGGGCGTTGCAAAGCGCTTTTGAAAGAAGGTTTTGGTCCCTAAGAAATTGGGGTTTAAAAAGTCTAAAATAGACCACAATTCAGTTAATCGGTTTTCGACGGGTGTTCCTGTTAATGCAATGCGAAACCCTGCATTAATTTGACGAACAGCTTGGGATTGTTTGGCTTGAGCATTTTTAACATTTTGGGCTTCATCTAAGACAATTCCTTGCCAGGAGACAGCTTCTAAGGTTTTAATATCTCGATACACTAAAGCATAACTGGTAATAATAATATCATTTTTTTCTGCTATTTTTGAAAAGGATTTCCCTGATTGTCTCTTACTACCATGATGAATTAATACCGATAGATCAGGAGCAAATTTTTGGGCTTCTTTTTGCCAATTATTAATCACTGAAGTGGGACAAATAATTAAGGTGGGATGATTCAGTTGATTGTCAGCCTTTAGATGTAATAAAAATCCCAGTAATTGTAGGGTTTTTCCTAACCCCATATCATCAGCTAAACAAGCCCCTAAGCCCCATTTTTCGAGAAAGGCTAACCAGCCTACCCCTCGCTTTTGATAAGGGCGTAATGTCCCATTAAAGCCCTCTGGTTGCTCAATCGTTTGTACCCCTTCATTATCGGTTAAATGATTTAATAATTCCTGCAAAACCCCAGACGCTTCAAACTGCACAACTGGTAATTTTGCTAAGGTTTGGGTTTCCCCCACTTTAAGACGTAGGGCATCTTCTACTGATAATTGTTCAGTCTGATAGGATTGATCTAAAATAGACTGGGCTGCTTTCACATCACTGGGTTGTATGGCTATCCATTCCCCATTAATTTCTACTAGGGGGGATTGTTGTTTGAGTAGCTTTTTAAAGTCTTTTGCTGAAATTTCTTGCTCACCAATAGACAGCTTCAAGTCATAGTTTAAGAGAGTTTTAAGGCTAAGATGTTCACCTTTTTTTAGTTTAACTTCTGCTTGTAGTTTAACCCCTAAGCGCTTTTCGGTTGCGCCTGAAGCTAAAGAGGGGGGTAAAATAACGCCTAACCCATTATTTTGTAATTGCCAGGCAGAAGCCCGTAAAAACTGATAAACTTGAATCGGATCTAGGGTACAATGATCAGGTATTTCTGCTTCTAAACTATCAGAAATTGGGTCATATAAACGAGATGCTAACCCTAATCCTTTTAATAATAATTCTTGTGCATTTTCAATGGTACGATTTTCGATGGTCAGGTTTAGTGCAGGGTGATTAAAAATGGTTTCTGCACTCACTAAGAATTCTGAATTATCTAGCGCTTGAAGATAATAGTTAAGTTGCCAATCTAATTGCCCTTCTTCAACCGCTTCTGGGGTAGGAGGCTCTAAAACTAATCCTAATCGAAATTGATTATTACCTAACTGCTTATTTTGCGGATTAACTAAATAATTTTGGAGGGATAATGTCCAATTAAAAAGGGAATTATTTAACCGTTTTTCTGCTTTATCTTCTAATCCTAATTTCCCTGATTGACTAGATAAAGACTGTAACCAAGGCTGACTTAAATTTGCTTTTGCATTGACTGAAATTTCATCAATCCAACAACGAACTTGAGCATTTAATCCTTCTGTGAGAAAATCAAATAAGATAGGTTGAGGTGAATTCAAATTATCATCTTCTAACTGATAAGCATAGCAAGCAGGTGGGATCTGTTGGTTAAACTGTGCTAATCGAGTTTGATCAACCGTACTATCTAAAACAGGATACCAATAGCTTTTTTGTTTTTGAGGATTAAAATGAGGTAAGAACTTACCACGGACAACTAAATCTAAAATCCACCGATAAAGATGAGTCCAGTAGCTTAAATCTTGACCAATTGCGCTATTTTGTTCTAGTATATTTAAGGGTAATTTCCCTAATAGATTAATGGTTTCTCCCGCCGAAAATTTCAACCCTTGAACTTGCCATGTAAAATCAACAAGAGAACTTTTAGCCACTTCTTCTTGTAAGAGAGTCTGGGCTAATAGAGGAATTACTTGTGTTTTTCGTTTAACGGCTTTACTGGGAAGAGTAATGTTAATCTGAGAGTCTATTCCTTGAGCGCTATTAATTTGATAAGTCTGTAATTGTTCCTTTAATTCCTGTTGATTGAGACAAAAAGGATGAGGTGCAAATGGCAAATCTTTAGCAATGGCTTCAATTTGCGATCGCCACGTCTCTCCCCAAATAAATAAATAACTGTCTTGAGAGTGAACGATCCAACTGCCGTGTAAAGTAGCCATAGGTATTTAAAAGTCAAAGGAAAATTATGGTGCTTTTTTGAAAATCTGAGTCTGATCTAATATCATGAAATGATAGAACAGCTAAGTATATCATAACTTTAGAGCCTTTTCAATTCTAAGATTGAGTTTCTTATGTCTCACAATTATCTCCTATGGAAAAATTTGTACTTTAGTAGCGCTGATCAGAATAAGAATACAAATTAGCCAAAAGGGTCACTATGCTGATATGATGAGGGAATGTTTTCACCCTGCTGATTCTATAAAATCTGTTTATCGTTTTATTTTTACCCTAGCTCATTCATGTTTGGTCTTATCGGTCATCTTACCAGTTTAGAACACGCTCAATCCGTTGCTGCATCCTTTGGCTATACTGAATTCGCCACTCAAGGTCTGGATTTTTGGTGTTCAGCGCCTCCTCAAATTGTAGATCATTTCCATGTCAAGAGCGTTACAGGGCAAACGATTGAAGGGAAATATGTAGAATCCTTTTTTGTACCCGATATGCTGGCTAACCGACGGGTAAAAGCAGCGATTCGGAAGATTCTCAACGCTATGGCTTTAGCACAGAAGACAGACTTAAATATTACCGCATTAGGGGGCTTTTCCTCTATTATATTTGAAGAATTTGACCTTAAAAAGAACCGTCAAGTCCGTAATGTAGAATTGGAGTTTAATCGCTTTACAACTGGGAACACCCATACTGCTTATGTGATCTGTCGTCAAGTGGAAACCGTTGCCAAAAACTTAAATATTGACTTATCCAAAGCAACAGTGGCTGTTTGTGGTGCGACGGGAGATATAGGAAGCGCTGTCTGTCGTTGGTTGGATAAAAAGACAGATGTGGCGGATTTACTCTATATTGCCCGTAATAAAGAGCGCTTGAACGCCCTACAAGACGAATTAGGACGGGGTAAGATTTTGGGACTAGAAGAAGCTTTACCTTTGGCTGATATTATTGTTTGGGTAGCGAGTATGCCTAAAGGGGTAGAGATTAAAGCAGAAACCTTGAAAAATCCCTGCTTAATTATTGATGGAGGGTATCCCAAGAATTTAGGAAACAAGATTCAACATCCTGGTGTAACTGTCTTAAACGGGGGAATTGTTGAGCATTCCCTTGATATTGACTGGAAAATCATGGAAATTGTCAGTATGGATGTGCCTTCTCGTCAGATGTTTGCTTGTTTTGCTGAAGCGATGTTACTAGAATTTGAGCAATGTCACACTAATTTTTCTTGGGGACGTAATCAAATTACTGTTGATAAGATGGAGAAAATTGGTGAATTCTCTGTTAAGCATGGGTTTACACCTATTGAAGCCTAAGCTACTTGTTTCTCTTAGTTATCATTCCCCTTCTCCACCGGATTTGGTATGATGTGGGATGGCATCTTGCAGGTCACAGGCTGGAAGCCTGTTCTACAGTATTAACTCACCATTCGCTTAAATTTTTGGAGTCCGATTTTCAAAAACGGCTGCACTCCTTATTTATTAATGTAATACAAAAATCCTACCTGTGAAAAGCTAGAAGCTTGTTCCACGATTAAAATCCCTATCATAACGCTTCATGCACTTATCATAGTCCATCATTTAATCACATTAATGATAGTTTAGACACATAAGGTTTTTATTGATTGATTTTGTTAAATTTTGTCAAAACACAGAATTTAGCCGATCATAACCATCAAACAAAAAGGAGAAAAATGCCCGCCAAAGATATTTACCATGATGCTGTCAAAAATGCTTTGATTAAGGATGGTTGGACAATTACAGCAGATCCTTATCGCATTAAGTATAAAGATGCTCAATTATTTGCCGATTTAGCCCTCGAAAAACCGATTGCTGCTGAACAAAATGGATGTAAAATTGTTGTTGAGATTAAAAGCTTTCTCAGTCCTTCAGCAATGAGGGATTTTGAGATCGCTTTAGGACAATATATTTTGTATCGAAACTTAATTAATCTGACTGAACCAGAGTATCAAATTTACTTAGCTATTAAGGATAGTGTCTATGAAAACTTTTTCAAAAGAAATTCTATTCAAGATGTTGCTAAACTCAATCAACTTCTTTTAATCATTGTTGATATAGAACAAGAGGAAATCTTACAATGGATAAACTAGAACAATATCGTAAAGCCATCAAAAAAGTTCTGACAGAATACCATGAATGGGTATCAGGATCATCTAACTTAGGTAGAGAAAGTTGTCTAATCTTTGATGATAATCATGGTCAATATATGTGGCTATTTATGGGTTGGGAAAATAAGAAAAAAATCAGAAATATTCATGTTCATATCCGCATAACAAATGATAAAATATATATAGAAGAAGATTGGACTGAAGAAGGAATAGCAAATGAATTATTAAGGGAAGGTATCCCAAAAACCGATATTGTTTTAGCTTTTCATGATCCTGAAACTCGCAAGTTTACCGATTTTGCGATCTCTTAGTTATCTTAGTTTATCATAACAGTAGAACAAGCTTCTAGATTGTGACAGGCAATATATCTAGGTTCTTCGGGACTTATTATGCTAAATTACTAAAAGTCAGACGGGGCAATGATTTAAGTTGTCAAATTATTTAAGTTGTAAACAGATTTCTGTAGCTCAATGCCTTGCTCAGTCTGACTGCCACTGATTCAGACCCCCATTTTAGCATAGTATTTACTGAAGAACCAAATTATTGACAAGAGTAGATGATTCAGACCAATAAGTTTATTTTCATAATTCATAATTCATAATTCATAATTTAAACAGAGGCAGATTTTAAACTTAATGTAACTATTAATCTAATCACCCGCCTCCATCAGTTTTAAATCTTAATATCCTATTAAAGGAATCCATTCAACCCCATTAAGAATCCCTTGATAATAATCATTCATCGTTTCTCTGGGATAGGGAGTAACACCATCTTCCCCAAACCATTTTTCATACACTGCAACCGCTTTCGGTTCATCGGTTACAACCCCCTGCATATATTTCACCAAACCATAATTGACCATATTTAACCATGCTGATTCATCTTGGGGAACCATACAAGCATAGGCTTCATATTGATAGGGAAACTCAGGCACTACACTTAACATTCTAGGATTACTAGAATCTCGCTTTAATCCTTCTAAAACAATTCCATCACTAGCAAAACCATCAATTTC
>JBFRWQ010000305.1:0-6403 GCA_051439665.1 Microcystaceae cyanobacterium
CCCCCTTTATCAGTTATCAGTTTTACTAGTTTCAATTATTACCACACTTCCCACACTCACCACACTCCCCACACTCCCCACACTCCCCACACTCCCCACACTCCCCCCTCTCTACCTAATCATTTAAACAAGGACCCGCATCAGCAAAAACTTCTCCTTCCTTACCGAATTGTTTGAAGTTTTCGATAAATCTTGCTGCTAATTCCAACGCATACTGATGATAAGATTCTCTGTCACTCCAACTATTAACTGGATCTAACATCTGACTTGGAATACTAGGTACTGCATCAGGAATTAAGACTTGAAAAATGGGATGGGGATGATAGTTAACCTTATGGAGATCGCCATTAATCGCTGCCCCAATCATTGCCCTAGTGTATTTTAAAGCAATGCGATGACCAATCCCATAAGTTCCTCCCGACCATCCTGTATTGACTAAATATACCTGTGTGTCAGGATGCTGATCAAGGCGATCGCCTAACATCTTGGCATATACTAGAGGGGATAAGGGTAAGAAACATTGACCGAAACAAGCAGAAAATGTAATCTTTGGCGTAGTAATTCCCCGTTCTGTTCCTGCTAACTTGCTTGTATAGCCCGAAAGGAAGTGATACATTGCTTGTTCCTTGGTTAACTTACCAATAGGAGGTAAGACACCAAACGCATCGGCGGTTAGGAAAAAAATGGTTTTCGGATGTCCTCCCATTCCTGAATGGGTGCAATTGGAAATATAATGCAAAGGATAAGCAACACGGGTATTTTCCGTTAAATGTCCATCATCATAGTCTAATGCCCTTGTGCCAGGATAAAAAGTCACATTTTCACATAAAGAGCCAAATTTAATGGCTTTCCAGATTTGAGGTTCATTTTCTAGGGATAATCGAATGGTTTTAGCGTAGCATCCCCCCTCAAAGTTAAAAATCCCATCATCTGACCAACCATGCTCATCATCCCCAATGAGACGACGGGTAGTGTCGGCCGATAGGGTGGTTTTGCCCGTTCCCGACAGACCAAAGAAAAGGGCTGTATTACCCTTTTGATCGAGGTTTGCAGAGCCGTGCATGGGTAAAACATCTTTTTTGGTCATAAAGTAGTTCATCAAGGTAAAAATCGATTTTTTAATCTCTCCTGCATAACGAGATCCCCCTATAATCACTAAGCGTTTGGCAATATGAAGGACAATAAAGGCTTCACTGTTAATCCCATCTTCCTCTGGCGCTCCCTGTAGCCCAGGAACTGCTATGACGGTAAAATCAGCTTCATGATGGGCTAATTCTTCTGGGGTAGGACGTAGAAACATTTGATGAACAAAGAGATTCTGAGAGGCTAATTCATTGATTACTCGAACCCCATAGCGATATTTTGGATCTGAGCCAACATATCCCTCAAAAATGTAGAGATCTCGACCTTGAACGTAGCTTAATACCTTACGATATAGTTGGTCAAATTTCTCCTCACTGATGGGTGCATTGTATTGATTCCAGTCTATTTCGTGTTGAGCGCTTGATTCTTTGACAATAAAACGATCATTGGGGGAACGCCCTGTATATTTCCCTGTTTCTACTACCAATGCCCCATTATCGGCTATTGTCCCTTCTCCACGCAAGATGGCGTGTTTGACTAAATCGGCAACGGGAAGATTACGATATAGTTGACCAACATTTGTGATCCCTAATTCTTCTAGTCCATAACCGTTTTTTGGCTCTGATGTATGATTAGCGTGGTTTTTGTGTTCCTCTCTGTAATAGGGATGAGAATCAGGTGAGGTGGGAACAGAAACTGAAGACCGATGAACTTGATTTAATTGAATCATAACTTTAAATTTTGAATTGTGTGTAGCACTCTAGTCGGTGACTCAAAGGGAATTGTTAAGATTTATGTTTAATAAAATTAAGGTTTCTTCCCTGCCCATTAAAGAGAAGTCATTGGGTCAAGTCACCCTCTTAAATCCTTATGATGCAAGCATTTTCTTGTCATCTAAGGGACTCGGACAGTTCTTTTATCTCTACTTTTAGTTTATTGTGAACATTTTGCTTTTTAAGAATTGATTAACAAAACGTTACTTTTTTGAGAGTGTGGGAAGAGTGGGAATAATTGAAACCAGCAAACCTGAAAACTGAAAACTGAAAACTGGGGTATATAAACCAAATTTGGGATAAAATGCAACGGGAGTCTTATGCTAATCTTAAGGCTGTCAATCATTGTTTTATTTATTCCCAATCGCCATGTTAGTCAAATCTACTACTCGTCATATTCGCCTCTATACTGCCGAAATTCAAAACAATGAGCTAATTCCTAGTGAAAATGTCTTAACGCTAGACGTTGACCCTGATAATGAATTCAATTGGTCAGAAGAAGCCCTACAGCGAGTTTACCGCCAGTTTGATGAGTTAGTAGAATCCTACAGTGGGCAAGACTTATCAGAATATAATTTACGGCGCATTGGCTCAGACTTAGAACATTTTGTCCGTAATCTGCTGCAAAAAGGGGAAATTAGTTATAATATACGCACTCGTGCCGTTAACTACAGTATGGGATTGCCCAAAAAAGAGAACCCAGAAACAGAAGGCAAATACTAACTAAACGCACATTAATACAAGTAAATGACTGATTTTTGGGCAGAGATTCTCACATTTTGTCAACAAACCACCCAATCAATTGGATCCCAACTCCTGCAAGAGTTTGGCCAACTTCAAGCAACCGCTAAGTCTGATGGCTCATTGGTTACAAAAGCTGATCACTGGGCAGATCAACAGCTAAGAGAAGCGATCGCCGCTAAATTCCCTGAACATGGTGTTTTAACCGAAGAAACAACCCATATTTTCCCAGATCAGGATTGGTGTTGGATTATTGATCCCATTGATGGCACAACAAACTTTACAAGAGGGCTTCCCCTATGGGGAATTTCGCTAGGATTAGCCTATCAAGGAATGCCTGTGTTTGGCTTTGTCTATCTACCAAGCCTCCGACAATCCTACTATGGTTATTGGTATGGTGACACAGGTTTAAGCGGTCCGACAGGCGCTTATTGTAACGATAAACCCATCTCTACCAGTAAGGATCAACCCAGTCGTAACCATTTATTCAATCTCTGCGCCCGCAGTCTCAAAATACTGCAAAATCCCTTCCCCTGTAAAATCCGTATGATTGGGGTTGCTAGTTATAATATCCTGTTGGTGGCACAGGGGGTGGCCTTAGGAGGGGTAGAAGCCACACCGAAAGTGTGGGATATGGCAGCCGTTTGGGTAATTTTAAAAGCAGCAGGGGGTAGTTTTGTTTTTCTGAGAGGAGAACCTCTATTTCCCCTAACAACAGGCAAAAATTATGGACAAGAACCTTTTACTTGTTTGGCAACCAGTCAAGCTGCATTAGTGCCGATTTTTCAGCCCCTCGTCGATTGCATTGTGAAAAAGTGATCAGCAAACTAAGTGAAATTACTTATGATATGATTGTGTTAAGAATTGGGTATGCTGACCTTAAGTGAATTAAGACTATATTTTTTTATGTTACTGGCTAAGGTCAACATGAATCGATAGACTTAACAGATCTTAACTGTCAAATTAATCGCATTTTTCCCACAAATCGTGTGCAAATCCTTACTTACTCTTCTGTTAGTAGAAGATCACCAAGAGCAATCTTTTCTGATTCAAGAATTTTTAGCAGAGACAGAAGGGATTGACTGGAAAGTGACTGAAGTAGAACGTCTCTCCAAAGCGCTTGAAATCCTACAAGCTCATAGATTTGATGCCATTGTGCTTGATCTTAGCTTACCCGATAGTTCAGGTTTACAAACCCTTGGGGCAGTCAAAGCGATCGCACCACAGACACCGATTGTAGTTCTAACGGTGCTCAATAGTCGAGATCTGGCGCTAGAAGCCATTAGTCAAGGCGCACAGGACTTTTTAATCAAAGGGAAGTTTCAACGTGAGTTATTAAGTCTGGCCATAAACTATGCAATCAAACGTCAGCGTATCCAAGAAGAATTACAAGTACAAATTGAAAGAGAACGATTGATGGCACGCATGGTTGAACGTATTCGGCAATCCTTAGATCTAGATACCATTTTACGAGCCACAGTGGAAGAAGTGCGTAAGTTTTTATGTACCGATCAAGTGTTGATTTATCGTTGTGAACCAGATGATCAAGGAGCGATTGTGGCAGAATCTTTAGGAGAACATTATGAAGAACAAAGGAATCAACATATTCAGAAACTATTGGATTATATCTCTCAATTTTCGTCTTCTATAGCCTTTAATCCCCATCAAACTCCTCCTATTTTCTCGGTTTTGGAAGATAATCAATGGATTGACTCAATGGTACATTCTCTATTGACTGTCCCTATTTGGCAATCCTCAGAAACTCAAAAGCATCATTTATGGGGTCAATTAATCGCTTATGATTATGGAGGAAATCGTCGTTGGCAAGAATGGGAAGTGGAATTTTTGACCCAGTTAGGCAATAATATGGCGATCGCACTTAAACAAGCCGAACTCTATCAACAAGTTGCTCGTTTAGCCCATCAAGATGGCTTAACGGGATTAGCCAATCGTCGCCTCTTAGATGGTACCTTAGAGCAAGAATGGAAACGTCTAGTCAGAGAAAAATCTCCCCTTTCCTTAGTGATGTGTGATGTGGATTTTTTTGGAAAATATAATAATGCCAAAGGATATTTAGAGGGAGATGATTGTTTAAAAACAATCGCAGAGATCCTTAAAAATGCCTGTCAACGTTCCGCAGATTTAGCAGCCCGTTTTGGAGGTGAAGAATTTCTCTTAATTTTGCCCAATACCAACGCAAATGGGGCATTAACCGTCGCCAAAAAGGTTCAACAAAGCCTGATCAGTCATCAACTTCCCCATCCTAAATCCTCTGTTAGCTCTTGGGTAACATTAAGTATTGGCGTAACAACCGAAATCCCCCAATCTTCTCAAACCGCTATGATGCTATTAGATAGGGTGGCACAAGCTGTCCAACAAGCCAAGCGAGAAGGACGAAATCGTATAGTTCAAGTTTAATCTAGAAGAATGATTGGTCAAATTCTTAAACAGCGCTATCAAGTCCTAGAGAAATTGGGAGAAGGGGGAATTGGAGAAACCTTTCTCGCCGAAGACTTAGACATTCCTGTTAATCCTAAACTAAAATGTGTCGTTAAGAGATTGCAACCCCTAGAAAATACTAAAGACTTAGCAACCCTTCATCGCTTATTTGAACAAGAAGCACAAATCCTTTATCAACTTGGCCAACAACATCCTCACATTCCCCAACTCTACGCTTACTTTCAAGAGGATCAAGACTTTTATTTGATTCAAGAATATATAGAAGGTCAAGAATTAATACAAGAAATGATAGCCGATCAACCTTGGACAGAACAGCAAACTATTGACTTTCTCACACAAATTTTAACTATTCTTTCTTATGTCCATCGTAATCAAGTGATTCATCGAGATATTAAACCACAAAATATTATGCGACGCAAAGATGGAAAATTAATCTTAATTGACTTTGGTAGTGTTAAACAAGTAAGTACCCTAGTTAACAAGCCAACAGGATTAACTCAACGGACAGTTATTATTGGAACTAAGGAATATATGCCCAGTGAACAGGCAATGGGAAAACCAAAATTTAGTAGTGATATTTATGCAGTGGGAATGATCGCTATTCAAGGAATCACAGGCAACTTAGATCAGCCTTTTCCTGAAAATATAATGGGTGAAATTGAATGGCAAGCTCAAGCGAATATCAATCCATCCTTGTCTAATATTTTATCAAAAATGGTAAGGTATGACTTTCGAGAGCGCTATCAAGACGCAACCGAAGCCTTAGAAGAAGTCAAGCAATTTTTGTCAGGTAAAGTAATTCCTAGTACCATCCCTTCCCCTTCTCCGCCAACCCAAATACAATCAGCACCCTCTAAACCAGCGCCCACTAAACTTTCCACTTCTCAAGAAACCCCATCAATTTCTCAATCATCATCTCCTTTGTCTTGGATTAAAAATCTCTTAAATTCTCCTAAACCACCAGAGAATACTGAGACTGACTCAGCCCCAGAATCTACAATAGAAGAGAAGGTACTAACCTCTTTACCTCAATCAGAGATCAAAGTCGAACCGATACAACCAGAAAAAGTATCTAAAATACAACAATTTATTCCTCAACAAATTGAAAAAAAATGGGGTTATGTTAACCAAGATCAAAAAGTAATTATACTTCCCCAATTTGATGAAGCTGATGCTTTTTATGAAGGAATTGCTAGGGTTAAAATGGGGGATAAATGGGGTTATATCGATCAACAAGGTAGCTGGATAATGTCCCCCAAACTTGATGGTGCGGAAAACTTCCAAGATGGGTTAGCTAAAATTACCTTGGGGGATAAATCAGGTTATATTAACAAAGAAGGAAAACT
>JBFRWQ010000306.1:0-7203 GCA_051439665.1 Microcystaceae cyanobacterium
AAATAGCCAATCACTAAGCCTAAGTAGCCATATTGAACTAATTTACGCCCAGGTTTATTGAGTTCTTCCCAGTAGTTTTTCTCGGAGTCAATATCAAAACAAGCGCTTTTACAATTGAGACAAGCACTCTTTTCTTGACCCGTGGCATTATCTAGGGTTCGACACATAGATTGAGTGACAGTAAAGGGGGGTTTATCTTGAGCTTGACTATCCAATAGTCCTCTAGGTCCAGTAAACACAGTTTGCACCATTCCAAAGGGACAAACATAATGACACCAAGTACGACCGCCATATAAAAACACAACAAAAATAGCAGAAAAAATTGTAAAAAGTAAGAATAAACCAAAAATTAAACGGGAGGAGTTAACAAAAAGAATACGAGCATTTAAACCAACGTAGAAAAGGAAAAACTGCAAGTATAGATGATTGTTCTGTAACCAAGTATTGTTTTCAATTTTTAATCGAGGAGATAGCCCTAACCTTCGAGGAATTTGGGAGAGAAAATAGAGAGGACAAATACGCCGCCAGAATTCATGTCCTAAAACAAAAACAATGATAATTGCACTTGGAACAATCATTCCCCAAAAGAAACGGAGACCCATCGGATAGGGAGTTTCAGACAGACAAGTTTCTTGAACTTTAACACAAGTATTAGGATCATTCGCTTGGGTAATAAGTACATCCCGAAACGGACTCATTAAAGTATTAGGATCACTCCAAACATGAGAAATGGGGTCGTAAAATGATGAGGTAATTAAGATAAACCAGCCAATGACTAAAAGCCAGCGAACCTTGTGCATATTTTTCTCGGAAATTTGACTAATCATTGATTTTGTCCTCTAATCATTAATAAATAAATTCTCATTGGCTAAGTCTAATCCTTAAGCGATGAACATAACAAACATCGAACTACTGATCAAAGAACGATTTAAGACAAATTCACCATAGTCTGCAATGTTGTCAATTCCTAATGCAGTGAAGACAATTTCAGCCATTAACCAGAGAGTTAAAGTAAACAATAACTTTTTCCAATTGAGTTGTGTTTTCATAGTTAAGCTCCTGCATGGTGTGCAGTATTTACACTATTGAGTAAGCAAAGCTTCTCCTTTTAGATCAGGATTTGCTACACTTGATTTAACTTGTTCCTAGTAAAAATCAGATCCTATACAAAAAGTTGGAAGTCCAAAAAATAGATTAGTTGAGATTTTTCTCATGGTTCAAAGAGATTTGAACTTTTTTTGTTGTCCATAACTGCATTATGTCTTGAGAACCTACTAATGACTATGGGATAAAGTCAGGTATTCTTTAGCCAAAAAGTCAGGTATCACTGAAGATTTTTGCTAAAAAGTCAGGTATTCTCAAAATATAGAGTATAAAAAGCAAAAATTTTATATAATTAAACTGTAGAAAATTTTTACAGTCCAAAGCTCATAATAAAGATGAATATTGTCAAGATGCTAAATAAACAACAGCTACTCAACCTCACCATGTCTGCTTTATTCCTTCTCCCTATTGCACCCGTCATCAGCCAGCCTCTATCAGAAGGATTATCAACTGAGGTATTATTCATACCTCCCCCAGAAGATGAAAAACCAAAAGAAACACGAGGAGCAGGCTCTCGTAATAAACCCTGTTCCCAAGATATCGCTGTTACTGATAACTCAAATACCCCATTAACCCAACAGGTGCTAATTCCTATCGTTCCTTCCGCTAATTGGGGGTTAACCACAGCAAAACGTCCCCGATTCTGGATTCATTTACCAAAAACTTCCGCTCAACAAATCTCCTTAAGTGTCACAGAAGAGGGCAAAATTCATCACTCCCAAGCCTTCATCCCCATAACAGGAAAATCTGGTCTAATAGGTGTTCAACCTGCCAAAGATCTAGAAATTGGCAAAAACTATCAGTGGGCTGTTGTTTTAGTCTGTGGTGATAAAGCAACACCCGATGATCCGAGTATTAATTCTTGGGTCAAACGAGTTTCTATATCTGAACCCAGTCACGTTGGAAACACTTTGGAAAAAGCAGCTTGGTATGGAGAAAAGGGAATTTGGTATGATGCCTTAACAAATTTGATGGAAGTAAGAGAATCTCAACCTAATAATCAAAATATAAGAGATATTTGTACTCAATTTCTTAAATCCGGTGGAGTTAATTCAGAAGTTGAATGATCTCAGAGCGTTACAATTTTGATTCATTCCTAAAAATACATTCATATATCCTTTATGACTAAAACTAAGTCCACCTATGAATATCAAGTTGGGGGAAGTCTCGGTAGTCAGGCCCCTAGCTATGTGAAGCGACAAGCTGACTCAACCTTCTATCAAGCTTTAAAAGCAGGAGAATTTTGTTATGTACTCAACTCCCGACAAATGGGAAAATCGAGTTTGCGGGTACGAACTATCCAACGACTGCAAACAGAAGGGACAGTCTGTGCTTTTATTGATTTAACAGGAATGGGAAAAGAAGATGTCACCCCAGCAAAATGGTATGCAGGTATTATTCAATCTTTAGTCAGTGGTTGTCAGTTAACCTCAAAAATTCAATGGCGAACCTGGTGGCGAGAACGACGAGATCTACTTTCACCCGTACAGCTTTTAAGCTTATTTATTAAAGAAATATTGTTAGTTGAAATTCAACAAAATATTGTTATTTTTATTGATGAAATTGATAGAGTACTTAGTCAAAAATTTTCCCTTGATGATTTTTTTGGACTGATTCGTTATTGTTATGACCAAAGAGATACCCATGTTGACTATCAACGATTAACTTTTGTTCTGTTGGGAGTCGCTACACCCTCTGATTTAATCCAAGATAAAACCCAAACACCTTTTAATATCGGTCAAGCGATTGAATTACAAGGGTTTCAAATGAATGAAGTTAAACCTTTAATTGATGGATTGCAAGGAAAAGTTGATGATCCTCAAACCATTATTAGGGACATCTTAAACTGGACGGGGGGACAACCCTTTTTAACACAAAAGCTTTGTCAGCTAGTCATTCGATCTGAATATTTTTCTTTGGCATCTAAGGGGAAGAATTCAGTTGAGGAAGTAGTGCGTTCTCGTATTATATATAATTGGGAAGCTCAAGATGAGCCTGAACATTTAAGAACCATTCGAGATAGAATTCTCAGAAATGACAAAAAGTCTGTACAACTGTTAGGACTTTATCAAAAAATTTTACAGCAAGGGGAAATTTATTCTGATGGCAGCTTAGAACAAATGGAATTGCGATTGACAGGCTTAGTTGTCGAAAAAAAAGGAAAACTCAAGGTCTATAATCCTATTTATGCAGCGATTTTTAACCTAACCTGGGTTGAAAAAAACTTAGAACAGTTGCGCCCCTATTCCAGTGAGATTGCTGCTTGGAGCGCCTCAAACAAACAGAATGAATCTTGTTTATTACAAGGACAGACCTTACAAAATGCAATCACTTGGGCTTTAGGAAAAACTCTCAGCGATCTAGACTATCAATTTTTAGTGGCCAGTCAAGAATTAGCCAAAAAACATACCCAAACCTTACTAGAAGCGACAGAAAAAGCTAGTCAATTGTTAGCATCAGCTAGATCAAATGGGAAAAAAAAAGCAAAAAAACAACGAATTAGCCAGAGATGGATACCCCTAACGGCCTTAATTGTCACCCTATTGATTCTGTTATTGCGCTTTACTGGACTATTACAAGGACTAGAATGGAATCTATTGGATCTATTCTTTCGTTTACGCCCTCTAGAAGTAGTCGATTCTAGGATTGCTATTATTACTATCGATGAGATTGACTTGAGGAAGGTTGAACAGGGGTTTGTTCCCGATGGTATTTTAGCTCAGGCGATTAAGAAAATTAAAGCCCAAAACCCGCAAGCCATTGGACTTGATCTTTATCGAGATTTACCTGTAGAACCTGGCCATAGTGATTTAGTAAAGGTATTTCAATCAACCCCCAACCTATTTGGGATTGAGAAAGTGATTGGCAATCAAGTTAGACCATCCCCTGTTTTGAGTCAACTGGGACAAGTGGGGTTTGCCGATCAAGTAGTGGATGCAGATGGAAAAGTAAGACGAGCTTTATTATCGGTCATTCTCTCAGAAGATGAAGTGCATTACAGTTTAGGGGTCATGTTGGCACTACACTATCTTGAAACGGAAGGAATTACCCTAGAACCCTTAGAAAATAGGGAAAAAGTACGGTTAGGAAGAGGGATTTTTCAGCGATTTATCGGGAATGATGGGGGTTATGTCCGTACTGATTCTGGCGGTTATCAGATTTTGCTCAATTTTCGGGGTACTCAGTCCCATTTTGTGACTTTTTCCTTAAGAGAGGTACTCAATAATCAAATCCCCCCTAATTGTTTACACAATCGCCTAGTTTTCCTTGGTATGACCGCAGAAGGTGCCAATGATTTTTTTTATACTCCTTACAGTGACAAAGGATTAATGATGCCAGGAGTTGTACTTCATGCCAATATTACCAGTCAAATCCTCAGTTCTGCCCTTGAGGGACGACCCCTCATTCGGGTTTTGCCTGAGTCAATCGAATGGTTATGGATCAGCGTGATTGCCTTGGTAGGTGCTGGTATTAGCTGGCAGTTGCCATCAATGAGAGCGCTCGCCTTAAGTGGGGTTGTCCTCGGTAGTCTTCTGGGCGGAGGATGTTATTTCGCCTTTATCTTTGGTTGGTGGTTACCGTTGATTCCTGCTTTATTGGCACTTTTTGGGGTTTTTGCTGTCTGGGGGATTATTCAGCAGCAGCAACAAGAAAAGCTTAACTTTAGACTAACATTGGCTTTGTTGTTGGAAATCTATCAAGATGATCCCACCACGGGACGTATTGCCATTGAATATCTTAAACAGTCAGAAAGTAAGGACAATCAAGCCTTTATTGAGCGGAAGTTACTTGAAGTATCACTGACTCAAGAAAATAATCCCAGATATTAATGGCAAAAGTATATAGCCTTACAAAATAAGGTGTTTGACATCAGCAAAGCTTGAAACAAGCGTCACAGCCTACTCCTATCTCCTGCGTAGCGCTATAGAAAAAACTACAGCCAATTCCCCACTAAAACAAACGGAGCCCAATAAAATGGATGTTCATATTCGGGCGATCGCAACAATGATAGTTGCGCCTGACGGAGTGCCTCCACTTTACTCACCCCTGGCTGACTTAAACTCTTATAAAATTGGACAATTAAATCAGCCGTAGAGTCATCTTGCACTGACCAAAGAGTGGCTAGGGTACTGCGGGACCCAGAACGCACTGCAACCCCAGCTAACCCTAACACAGCCCGTTTATCTCCCGTTGCTGTCTGACAAGCACTTAAAATTAACAGTTCAATGGGACTCCGTTGTTGTCCTGCCCTTTCTTGTAAGAATTGGTCTAAATTCTTAACATTAATCCGATCATCCCAAGTTAATAAAAAAGTATCTTCAACTTGAGAAGAAAACTGTCCATGAGTGGCTAAGTGGACAATGGGAAAGGAAGTTGACTCAATTGCTTTTTGTAGGCGAGAGCGAGTAAAATCTCGATTTAACAAAACTTCGGCTGATACTAGCTCAGAAATCTGATTTAATTCGTCTTTAACCCCAGGTAAGGCTGTAAATCCTTGACGAGACTCCGCTAGTCCACCAGCAAGGGTTCTCAACTCTTCTGAAGAAAGCGATCGTGGACTCAACAATTGTAAGCCAGGGGTTAAAGCGACATTATACTTTTCAATTAAATATTGCTGACCATCGTGGAGTGCAGCCATAGGAACTCCCCGCAATACCCCATCATGGACAAATACTAAAGTTTTGATCTGGTTTTCCTTTAACTCTATCTCTAAGGGACGAATTAACCAATCATACAATTGTTGATGGGGACGTAGGGGATTCGGACTAGAAATATAGGGGTTTAAGTTGGTAAACAATTCCTCAAAAACGGCTTCGACTTCCTCAGAGGTAGTATCGTTTAACGAAGTCGGAAGTTGATTTTGCGTAGCATCTTGTGTCTCTTCCCCTGCTCCTACCTTTTGGAAGGCTGTTTCATGGTAACTGAGGGGCTTGCCAGGGAGAGATAGGATAAAGGCTAACCGTTGTGGTAAGACGATGGAATAGATAATAGCAGCATTGGGGTCAATTTGGTCAATTTGTTGCGGTTGAGCATCAATACAGGTTTCACGAAAAAAGTTATTAAGCTCGGCTAGTTGCAGGGATTCTATAATATTACGAGCTTTTATCAGGTTTTCTTGTCTGATTTTCCTGTCTTGTGAGGGTTGCAAGAGTTGATCTACCAGTTCCCGATAAATGGGTTCTACACTATCTCGAAAGTTAAATTGAATATCCGCATTGGTAACCACTAAATCCTGTCGTAAAGATTCAAGGATATCGACTGCTAATGTATAAGAAGCGATACTTTTGTTAGTTTTTCTTTCAAGTCTAGATAATCTTCCCAATTGCCATTGCCAGAAATAGGCTAATTCAGGGTTATCAAAAGCAGAAAGTCTTTGTAAAGCAGATTCTGTTAACTGTTGCCCTAAGGTTAGGTTTCCTAATGCTTGATAGGTTGCCCCTAAATAACCCAAACTGTTTGCTTCACCTTGTCTATCTCCTATATTGTGAGCTTGGTTCAGCGCTATTTCGACCAATTGCTGAATAGCTGACCAAGAAGGGACAGTTAATGAAGTCGGAAGTAAAAAGTTGGAAGTATGAAAAGTACAAGACTGTAAAATAGGTGTAACAAGTTGGGGTTGATTAGGATTAACAATCGTTTGCAAACACATTAAATTTTGTGCTAATTTCAACTGAGCCGCTACAACTTTTCGACTAGGATGTAATAAACTTTTCTGAGTTTCAAAATTATCTATCAGTTCAGTTTGTAGAATTTCTACGAGTTTTGGAACTTGATTCCATTGTTGTCTTTCGATAAAAAGACTTAATAAATTAAGTTTTGCTTGTATTTTAGTAATAGATAATGTTCCTGATGCAGCTTGATTATAGCAGGCGATCGCCTGTTGATAAAATTCGTCACTATTTTGATACTTTTTACTAGGAATACAAGTGATTGACTCAATTGAATTGATAGGGTTTTGTCGTTTTTCTCTTACTATTATTTGATTCCCTAATCCTCTGGCAGTATTTCCTAAACTGAGGGCAATCTCAGCTAATATTTCAGGATCATTTTGAGTTTCTGCCAATTGCCAACTTTTTAATAAAACAAGTTGAGATTGTT
>JBFRWQ010000307.1:0-21945 GCA_051439665.1 Microcystaceae cyanobacterium
GTGTGGTTTTTTCTCGTCGATTTTAACAGGGTTCAAAGCCATGCCTAGAAAGGCTTTCAGAGGATGTGATCGCAAAGTTTTTGAGAAATGCGAGAATTTAACCAAACAATTTTGTTGTATCTATCTAAATCATAGCACAACGATTTTGTTGTCTGCTAATAATTAATGAAATAAGCGCTAAACTCTCCCTACTCCATCCTTTAAGTGTATGAGAGCATACAAAAATTAACCGAAATAGCCGATAATCATTAAAATAGTGTTCAACCTTACCCCAACATTTTTAGATGGATAAACTAACCCCCAACCCAAGCTACAGCTTAACCATTCGCATCGAATTACCGAACCAAGCAGGAACATTGGCTAAAGTCACCCAAGCGATCGCAGAGGTGGGGGGAAATCTTGGCCAAATTTCTTTGATTGAGCGAACACTGAAAATTAGTCATCGGGAAATTACAGTAGATGCGTCTAGTGAACATCATGCTGAGGAAATTGTGGCTAAAATTAAAGCGCTGAGTGAAGTCAAGGTACTTAATGTTTCAGACCGTACCTTTGACCTACACCGTCAAGGCAAAATTGCCATTGAAAGTCGTCTTCCTCTCACTGCTCAGTCTGATCTGGCCATGGCCTATACTCCAGGGGTAGGGCGAATCTGTAAAGCGATCGCTCAAAAACCCGAACAGGTCTTTTCTTTAACGGTTAAAGGCAATATGGTAGCAGTAGTAACCGATGGCAGTGCGGTATTAGGACTGGGTAATTTAGGACCTGAGGCCGCTTTACCTGTTATGGAAGGAAAAGCCATGTTATTTAAAGAATTTGCTGACATTGATGCCTTCCCTATCTGTTTAGCTACCCAGGACACTGAAGAAATTATCGCAACAGTAAAACGCATTTCACCCGTCTTTGGTGGGATCAACCTTGAAGATATTGCCTCCCCTCGCTGTTTTGAAATTGAGAAAAGACTGAGAAAAGAATTAGATATTCCTGTTTTTCACGATGATCAGCATGGAACAGCCATTGTTAGCCTTGCTGCTTTAATTAACGCCCTTAAATTGGTACAGAAATCCATTGAAACTGTCCGAATTGTCATTAATGGCGCAGGGGCTGCGGGTATTGCCATTGCCCAACTGTTACAAAAAGCAGGGGCTACTACCATCTGGCTCTGTGATTCTCAAGGGATTATTTCTCAAGACAGAGATAATTTAACCCCAGAAAAACAAAAATTTGCCGTTTCTGCGACAGGAAAATTAGCGGATGCTTTGGAAGGTGCTGATATCTTTTTAGGGGTTAGTGTGCCAGGAGTTGTCACCCCAGAGATGGTTAAGTCGATGGCTAAAGATCCCATTGTCTTTGCAATGGCTAACCCCATTCCTGAAATTCAGCCTGAATTAGTGACTGACATAGTAGCAGTAATGGCAACAGGGCGCAGTGACTACCCCAATCAAATTAATAATGTGTTGGCTTTTCCTGGGCTATTTCGGGGCGCTTTAGATTGTCGAGCCAAAGCCTTAACAGAGAATATGTATCTTGAAGCAGCCAAAGCGATCGCTTCTCTCATTACTCCAAATAACCTTGATCGAGAACATATTATCCCTTCTGTGTTCGATGCACGAGTCTCAACGGCTGTTTCTGCTGCTGTTCAACACGCAGCCCGTCAAGATGGGGTTGCTTGTTTCTAAGCGCTATTAGAGTGGAAGAGAGGGAAGAGGAGTAATGACGTATTGTCTTCATGCTCCCCACACTCCCCACACTCCCCACACTCTATATCTCATAAACAAGGGTCACTAATTTCTCGCCATTCACCCACCTTTAAACTATCTAAGGTTAATGTTTGATTTTTATTAAGACCAATCCCTACTCTAACTAAGCGTAACGTCGGATAACCAACGGATGCGGTCATTCTTCGTACTTGACGGTTTCGGCCTTCAGTCAGCGTCATTTCTAACCATGCAGTGGGAATTGATTTTCGATAGCGAATGGGAGGGTTTCTAGGGGGTAATTGGGGTTCAGAGGGTAAAAGACGCACTAAAGCAGGGCGAGTCTGATAATCTTTGATTTTTACCCCCTTTCTTAATTTATTTAATGCTGTTTGATCAGGAATTTTTTCTACTTGTACCCAATAAGTGCGAGGATGGGCAAATTTAGGATGGGATAGGCGATGCTGAAACTGGCCATCATTGGTTAATAATAATAGCCCTTCACTGTCTCGATCTAAACGACCCACGGGGTAAACATCCTTAATAGGAATATAATCTTTTAAGGTCGGTCGAGGTTTATTCCCATCTTGGGAATCGGTAAATTGACAGAGAACACCATAAGGCTTGTAAAATAGTAAGTAGCGAAACATTATCAAAGATTTCCGATATTTATTCCAAATATTTGTTCAAATTACAGGTTAAGCTCATCTTAATCAGCCTTAACAGAAGGCTTAGATGGCAAATATACCTAAGATTTCTGAGTCCTTCATTATTCGCTAACAACTTTTTTGTGGGTTGTTAGCGCTTTGCCTTCGTCTCTTAAATAAATATTAAGAAATAAAAGCTACACTGACATCAAACATTGCTCAAACCTAATTAACCATGATTGTTATCCATCATAACCCTGACTGTGGAACATCCCGTAACGTTCTCAAACTCATTGAAGAAGCGGGCTATCAACCCATTGTCATTGAATATTTAAAAGAGGGCTGGACTAAACCCCAATTATTGGCTCTTTTTGCTGCTGGTGGTTTGACTCCGAAAACGGCTTTGCGAACCACTAAATCACCTGCTGCTGAATTGGGATTATTAGAACCTGATGTGACTGATGAAACCATCTTTAGCGCTATGTTAGAACATCCCATTCTCGTTAATCGTCCTATTGTTTGTACAGGAAAAGGGGTTAAACTTTGTCGTCCGAGTGAAGCGGTTTTAGATCTTCTGGAAAAATGGCCAAGTGGTCCATTTGCTAAGGAAGATGGGGAGTTAATCATTGATAGTAAGGGTCAGAGGGTAATTTAAGATCAAATTTGACTTATAAAACTTTGTTTAGGGGAAGAGGGGCAGGTATTTATGCTCCCCACACTCCCCCTAGCCCTAGCTTTGTTAACGTTATATGCAAAAAGTTAACCAGACAAAATGACGAGACCTATTTTCGCTCAAATCATCGTGTTTTATGCTTTTATAAACTTATTAAAGATAAGAGTAAAATCTATCTTGGGGTAGATAAAATTATTGTAACAATATTTAAACGTTGAACCTCAACTCCCTTAAAGCGATCGCTGTTTATGCTGTAGGGGCGCAAGGCTTGCGCCCATAGCTATAGCTCTACGCATTAAAGTGTTTGACAGTGGCAATCTCTGAAATGAGCGTCAGGGATTGCTTTTTAATTGTGTAGGGAAGAGAGGGAACATCAGAAAATCCTTTGCGTCTGTTGAACTGTGAGGAGTAATATCTAGGGTAAGTTCATGAATCAATCTCTTTCTCCTACTTGGTCAACTCTGAATACAGAAACCAAGTCATCCTTAAGTTCAGTGTCCCCCGATACCCTCTCCAACTACGATTTAATTGTGTTGTGTCAGCAAGATGCACAACCGAATCGTGTAGCTTTTGCGGAGTTGTTGGGGCGCTATCAATCGCACGTTGACCGTATTTTGTACCATTTAGCACCAGACTGGCAAGATAGAGCCGATTTAGCCCAAGAAGTTTGGATTCGTGTCTATCGCAATATTAAGCGCCTTAATGAACCCGTTAAATTTCGTGGTTGGTTGAGTCGTATCGCTACCAATCTATTTTATGACGAACTCCGTAAGCGGAAACGGGTGAAACCCCCTATTTCTCTTGATGCACCCCGTCGGGTAGATGATGGCGAAATTGATTGGGATTTAGAATCAGATTATCCCAGTCCTAACGATACCCTATCCACTAACGAATTTTACGATCATTTGCGAGAAGCGATCTCTGATTTACCAGAAGCCTTTCGCAACACGATTATTTTACGAGAAATTGAAGGACTTCCCTACGAAGAAATTGCTGAAATGACTGGAGTTTCTTTAGGAACCGTTAAATCTCGCATTGCTAGAGCGAGAGCAAAATTACAATCCCTATTACAAGGTTACTTAGAAGAAACTTAATACTCGGTTTTTTCTTCATTAAGAATATCAACGCACGAATGTGCTGTGAGGAGTGCCAAGCAGTTAAAGATAGCCAACGGTGAAAGTAAGGCAATTTAGGATGGATGACTAATTTGCTGTCAACTTCGGGATCATGGCTTTTTGAAATTGCTTGCTTCCTTTATGCAAACAGCCATGAGGTTAATATGCAGTCTAATTTTGGCGAGTTTAACGAAGATTGGCCGATCAATGATGATGATTTTGCTCAAATTGACCCGGACTTCGAGAAATTTTTGCTTCTGAGCGCTTATCTTGATGGGGAAGTTACCCCTTCTGAGCGTCATCAAGTTCAAGAATGGCTTGACAACGATCCTCAATTTAAACAACAGTACCTACAACAGTTAAAACTCCATCAAGGGATTAATCAGACACCAACTCCTACACCCTCTCCTTCCTCATCTGATCTCGCAGACGCAGTTTTTCAAGAAATTGATCAGCAAGATCAACACAGACGGATATTGGTCGGTGGTGGTATTCTAATTGCAGCGCTATTGAGTGTCTTAGTTCCTAATATTTGGCTAAAACCCTCTCTCAGTCCTAATTTAGCTATACAAGAGACAGATCCCTTAGAAATAGAACCAACCGACGTAATTCCTAGTGAAGACTCTGAAGGGTTAGTGATTGCTTTAAATCAACCCATTATTGAGCTTCCTATCGATATTCAATCGGATATGGAGTAAAAAAAATCTGATGATTTCCTGTCGTTAGGGTATTTTTGGTGATATAATGGTTAATTATCACGCTGGAGAAGTGGCTGAGTGGTTGAAAGCGGCAGATTGCTAATCTGTTGTACGGTCTTAGAGCCGTACCGAGGGTTCAAATCCCTCCTTCTCCGTTAATCAGGAACGTAGGCATAGCTAATATTCTTTCCTTTAGTAAAGCTCTAGTCGTACAAGGAATAAGACCTATTTACTCAGTAGTTACTCAATTATACTTAATCAGCTTCTTCTTTGACTAAAACACCATTTAAGAAGATATCAGCAATTCCTTCAGCCATTTCCTTAATCTTGTTAGGTGACGCATCTGGTGAAATAATTGTTTTTTCGGAAAAACCTGCGATCGCAAACATTCCTAAAAAAACCTGCGCTACAATCTTAGGATTCATAGGACGATAAATTCCCTTATCCATTGCTGTTTGAAAAAAAGCTTCTGCAACATCAGACATTTTAGCAATCACCTCAGATTGTATTCGCTCTTGCAATTCAGGGTGAAACTGAGCTTCAATAAAACAAACTCGCAATAAATCATTATTTTCTTTCATCCGAAACATCCGACGGCGCATTACCTGAGCAACTGCTTTATAACTTCCCATTTCGCTTAATTCTGTCAGTAAATCCGTTAAAATCTCTACCCATCCTGATGTGGTAACTTCAATAAGAATGGCTTTTTTATTAGGAAAGTAGCGAAATAATGTTCCTTCTGCAACTCCTGCAGCGCTGGCTAAGTCTTTGGTGGTTGTTCCATCATATCCTTTAGCTGAGAATAGTTTTAAAGCAGCTTGTAAAATACGATGATAGGTCTTTTCTTCCTGGGTAACTCCTTGAGAATTCATCATCGTAGATCGGCGCACAATAGGCATAAATACACTCAATAAACATATTAAGGCTATTGTCCTTGATCCCCTATCCAAGAGAGTCAATTCTTTATATTTTTTTAATCTTTATTTTATTAGATTGCTTATACTCAATCCCTGTCATAGTTTTGGATTCTCATTCATAATTTATAATTCATAATTCATAATTCATAATTTATAATTTATAATTTATAATTCATAATTTATAATTCATAATTCATAATTTATTCATTCATCATTCCCTGAGTCTCATCCTGATTCGATGGTTTGGGTAGGGAGACTTCTATATTCAATCCCTGATCATAAACAACAATATCCCATTGTCCAGTACGGTTACTTTCAAAAGAGATCCAGCGCCCATTACCACTAATAGTAGGGTTTCGCACTTCGCCTAACCAATTGCTTGTCAAATTTTTAGGGGTAACACTATGACGATCATAGACCCAAATATCAGGTTTTCCTGATTGTTCCGAGACATAGACAATATAACGACCATCAGCGCTAATATCAGGATGGTATTGCATAATGCCAGGTACATTAACCCCTTGTAAAGGAAGTAAACGATGTTGCTGGGTATCATAAAGCAAAATTCGTCGTTGTCCCCTACGATCTGAGGTAAAAACCATATAGCGCCCATCATAAGAAAACTGGGGATCTTGTTCGGTATGGGGAGTATTGAGACTTGAGCCAAGATTTTGAGTGGGTGGGGTAACAAATCCTGATGTTTGACAACTATTTAACAGTAAATTGGCACTTATCAAGATCAAAATGTGCAATTTTGGGATCGGGATTTTAGCGAGGCGATTGTCTCTCAATTCTTTGTGATCTCCTTACTATTTTCCATTCATCATACTTTCATCTTCTATTCTACCAAAGGCTCTCAAGCCGATGGTGTATAGGGTTGAGGGGAATAGAGGGTGAGAGACAATGCCAAAAAATAGATACAATTGACTTTATGTTAGTCTATTTTGGTATGAATTTATGACAACCGTAGTTAATGTCACCTCGAAAAATTCTCTACCCGATCATACTCAATTACCCGACTCCGACAACACTTTTGTGAAAAATTTCCAAGAACATCCTCAAAGCATTTTACTCACTGAATCTATCTGGTCGAAATTGGAACAGTTACATCCCGATGGACGATTTGCCATTGGACAAGATAGCGGTATTTATTGGCGAATAACAGAACCACCACAAAGAGGCGCAGAAGCCCCCGATTGGTTTTATGTGGCTAATGTTCCTTCAACTTTAGATGGACTTATGAGGCGTTCTTATGTGTTATGGCAAGAAATAGTCGCTCCCTCTATTGTAATTGAATTTGTATCAGGCAATGGAGAAGAAGAACGAGATCAAACCCCTTATAAGGGCAAATTTTGGGTGTATGAGCAAGCAATTCGTGTTCCTTTTTATGCTATTTATGAAGTGCAAAAGTCTAGTGTAGAAGTTTATCACCTGGTAGAAGGGAAATATGAATTAATGTCACCTAATAAAAGGGAGCATTACTATATACCGCCTTTAGGGGTAGAATTAGGACTTTGGCAAGGAATTTATAAGAATGTGGAACTTCCTTGGTTACGTTGGTGGGATGACAAAGGAAAGTTGCTACCAACCCCGCAAGAAGTGGCTATAGTAGAAAAACAACGGGCTGATCGTTTAGCAGCAAAACTGGAAGAATTAGGTGTTAATTTAGATGAACTGTAGTTTATCAGGGAAAATCTTGGTGAAAACAAGCAGAAGAATCAGAAAGAGAACACATTTCAGTAATTAATCTTAAGCCAATGGTTTTGGGTGTAGGGCTTCTCGCAGAGGAGCTAAAATAGAAAAAAACTGATAGGTTATCTATGACGGCTACCTTAATTTCTCCTCCTTCACTCAAGAAACCAACCATTCACACATTAGCCAATGGGTTAACGATCATTGCCGAACAAGTTCCCATTGATGTTGTTAATCTTAAT
This sequence comes from Microcystaceae cyanobacterium, assembly GCA_051439665.1. Lineage (GTDB taxonomy): Bacteria > Cyanobacteriota > Cyanobacteriia > Cyanobacteriales > Microcystaceae > JBGTGT01. The sequence goes on from JBFRWQ010000307.1 coordinate 7,679, forward strand.
GTGTGGCTTAAGGTCGGTTCAGCAGTAGAAAGCGATGAAATTAACGGGATGGCACATTTTTTAGAACACATGATGTTTAAAGGCACATCTCGCCTTAAAAGTGGAGAATTTGAGCAACGGATTGAAGAAAGAGGGGCGGTAACTAATGCGGCTACCAGCCAAGAATATACCCATTACTATCTTACTTGTGCGCCTAAAGATTTTGCCGACTTAGCCCCTTTACAGATGGATATTGTCTGTAATCCTGAGATTCCTGATCCAGCATTTGAACGGGAACGGCTGGTTGTTTTAGAAGAAATTAGACGATCGCAAGATAATCCTCGTCGTCGGGTCTTCTATCGGGCAATGGAGACTTGTTTTGAGGTCTTACCCTATCGTCGTCCTGTTTTGGGGTCAACCCCCCTGATCGAAGCGCTAACCCCCCAACAAATGCGGGATTTTCAACAAACATGGTATCAACCCCCTGCTATGACAGCAGTGGCGGTGGGAAATCTGCCCGTTGACCAACTAATTGAGACAGTTAGTCAGAGTTTTACAGAGATTTGGCAGGATGAAAAAGAAAGTAAAGCATCTTTCCTCCTTAATCTGTCCCCTGAACCTGATTTTAACCAAATTATTCGCTACGAAGAAGAGGATGATAGCTTGCAACAAGCGAGGTTAGTCATGATGTGGCGAGTTCCTGGTTTAAGAAATCTGGAGGAAACCTATGGTTTAGATATATTAGCAGTTGTGTTGGGTCAAGGCAAGTTATCTCGCTTATTTCGCCAATTAAGAGAAGAAAAGCGCCTTGTTTCCTCAATTAGTGCCAGTAATATGACTCAGGGCGCTCAAGGAGTGTTTTATATTTCTGCCCAACTTCCTAGCGAACATATCAAGGAAGTCGAAGGGGCAATTTGTCAAGAAATTGCTAAAATTCAACAAGAATCTGTGACAGAGAACGAATTAAAGCGAATTAGAACCCAAGTTGCTAATCGTTTCATTTTTAGTAATGAACGGCCAAGCGATCGGGCTAACTTATACGGTTACTATCATTCTCAGTTACAAACCCTAGAACCTGCTTTAACCTATCCCCAAATCATTCAATCACTTATCCTAGAAGAGATTCAGAAAACGGCACAAAAATACCTTAATCCTTTAGCTTATGCTATGGTAACTCTAAAACCGACCATTGACTAAGTTATGGATCTCAAAACCCTTATTCGTGACATTCCTGATTTCCCTAAGCCTGGTATTATTTTTCGGGATATTACAACCCTTCTGAGTGATGCGGAAGGGTTACGCTATACATTGGATCTTATGTTTCAAAAATGCCAAGAGTTGGGATTAACCCCCGATTATGTTGTGGGAATGGAATCTCGTGGCTTTTTGTTTGGTGTTCCCTTAGCTTATCAACTCAATGCAGGATTTATTCCCGTTCGTAAACCAGGGAAATTGCCCGCCGCAGTCCACAAAATAGATTATGATCTTGAGTATGGTACAGATTCTCTTGAAATTCACCAGGATGCGTTAGCTTCTCACCATAAAGTCTTGATTGTGGATGATTTAATTGCGACTGGGGGAACGGCTGCTGCAACCGCTAAGTTATTAGATAAACTAGGGTGTGATGTCCTGGGTTTTGCCTTTGTGATTGAATTAATTGCTTTAAAGGGACGGGATAAATTACCTGATTTACCGATTATTACTTTAGTTGATTATTAGAATTGCTATGGCTTTGGGGGTTGTTTAAAATTAGCAATTAACAAGAAAACAATGCCAATATTAATAAAAACATCAGCTAGATTAAAGATCGGAAAATTAATTAAACGGAAGTCTAAGAAGTCAACGACATAGCTAAATAGAAAGCGATCAATCCCATTGCCGAATGCACCTGCTAGGATCAAACCATAGCCTAATTGTTCGGTAATTACCATCTTATCCCCGAACCATGCCCAGATCATTAAACCAAGACTCACCCCTAGTGATAACCATTTTAACCAGCCAGCGCCCCCTTGAAAAAAACTGAAGGCTGCACCTGTGTTAATCACATAAGTAAAATGAAAGACATTTGGCCAAAGAGGGATGGTTTTTCCGATTTCCTCAAAAGATGTTGCTACCCAAAATTTAGTCACTTGATCTAGGGTGAGGCCGATAACCGCTACTATCCAAAAATATAAGTTTTTTTTCATCTGAAGATTTAAGGCAATAATTGTCTTTCTCAAGCTTTTTACCCAATTTAATATTATCACAAATAATTCCGATAACCTCTTTTATATTAATCAGTTATCGAATTTATTCTGTCAATGAGCGCACCAGATCACTTTAACTCAACCATTGTAGAGAAATTAAAGCATTTTCCTCTTCTCAAATGTAGCTTTATTTTCTTTAGAGATTATAATTAAAAATCGTAAAGCTTCATGTTCTTGAATTATTGAATAAGTTGCCATTCTCTAGCATCAACAAACTGAGATAAATGCTTAACATTGTCGGTAGTAATTATTACTTCATTAATAGCAGAATCCAGTAAAATTACTTTACTCATACTAAAAAATAACTATATATTAACTTGAGTGTTATTGAGTAATTTTTCGATAATATCCCATGTTTCTTGTTGTTCTGCTAATTCTTCTGTTTCCTACTCCGTATCAATCAAAGTGGTTACTATTTGGTCATGATTGTTATTATAACAGCTATAACAGCATTGTTGACGATAGTATAGAGTAAGATAAATTCTATCTAACTCCCACGTCCCTAAGAAGCATCCTTACTCAAAGTTGTAAGATAGGGTTCTCCTGAACTTATGGTGATCAGTAAAACTTATAATTTGTAGAATGGATTAGGCGCTCCCGAAAAATTTTAGGAAAACTTTACAAATGCATGATTTGTGACGTAACTCTTCACAGGCTAATTGTCTGTTTTATACATTTTCCACCACCATGTTGGGAGAGCCATTTTGAGCTTATTATCTTGGCGCTCTTACCCATCCTGCTTGTCTTGCTTCTTCTTCAGTACAAAAATATCTTTCACCTCGTGTAGGGTCAATTCTAGTATTTTCATAATCTTCTTGTCCTGGAACATGATAGATTTTTCGACCATTATTATATGACACATTCCCTTTTATTCTACAGTTACGTCTTGAGGAACGATTAGATGGAGAGTTAGTATTTGGGGAAGAATTGGGCGTTTGTAAGGCATTGGTAATAGAATTAGTCAAAGATATTGAGTTATCTTTAAAATGAAAAAAGATCCCTACGCCTATACCTACTAAAACTAATAACTTTTTCATGGTAGTTTTACCTCCAATCATCAGATACGACAAGCAAGCAAAGACTTTTTTGTTTACCTACTTTTGCTATATATGTATGATTCCCTCAAGCTTTAACAAACTAACATCTTCCTTCGATTAATCTGCGATTCATGAAAAACCCTTATTGCTACAAATCGCATGCCCTGAGAAACTCAGTCAACTTGATACTAGAGGCTATCATAAGTCCATCGTACCATAAAAGAGAAACCGAGAAACTATATTCCTAGACAACTGCCACAAACACGCCATTATACTATCTCTAAGCTGAAGTCCTTATTAAGAACCCATCGACAGGGAAAGGGGAGTCATAGAATCTGGACATATCCCTTATTACCTAATCAACCTGTTACAATTTCAGGAAAAGATGGGGATAATGCTAAAAAGTATTTAACACAACAAACTAACAAATATTTAAGAAAATTGGAGAGGTTGCTTAAAATGAAAATTTCGTCTCATTCCCCCAAGGTATCTTTGATTCAAAGTTTTGAAGATAGGTGTGAACATTTAACGAGAACTAATAGGCAAATTTTGTTTATATTGTTCTAATCTTTTTAATTTTTGTACTCTAATTTCTTTTTCCACTCCTGCTAATAATTCTTCTAACTGTAAGCCAAAATCTTGCAAGTCTAAACGAGTTTGACATAAATTTCTAACAAGTTTTTGTCTTGTTTCTTGATTAGGAATAGATAGTTCTTGGTTCATGATAAACTCCATTCAATTTTAATTTATTCAATGCTGCGTTCCATTGCTGGAACTTTTAGTTGATTTTGATGAATTGTTCTCTCTAGTAATTTTATCATATCATTGGATAAGTAGGGTTGAGCTTCTGCTATCCTTAGTCGTAAGGTGGAAAGTTGAGAGTAACGAGATGCTGCTTCTAGCGCAACGCTTTTTAATTCGTCTAAAGCGTTTACGGTTTCATCAGTTTCTCCCAAACACTCAAATAGTCAATATTCTGCGGTTGTTGCATCATCAACCAGTTTTGATAATTGTTTAAGAAGTAAAAAAATAGCTTCTAGAAGCTCATCAGGTATTTTTGCCATGTTTTCAGTCTTTCAGATTAAACATTGTTACTATATCATACTGTCTCTGTTGAAGTCCTTATTAAGCGCTCGCATTTCCCCCCCACATTCCTAAACAGCATCCCTGATCAAAGTTTTGAGATATTTTGAGAGTTGTTAAGTTAGAAATAATTTATTAAAATTGATTAAAAAGGAATCCAATCAACAACATTAAGCCATTCATTCGCTTCACTAATTTCCCAGATCAAACAAATACTTTCAGCCAGTTCACCAATTGATGTTTTTTCTCTTACCCAAAATAATCCCCAAATTTCTTGATTATTTTGCCAGTGATCCTGTAAATGTTTTGGCATTGATTTCCGATTATCTGTTACTAAAATTCTTTGAGAGACTTCTAGATAATCTAAAATTTCAGGATCAAGTGTTCCTAGTGATGGCGTATCAGGATCACCAACACAAACAATATTAATGTTTTTATTGATATTTAGAACAGCAAATTTAATTTTTTTTGATAAGTTTTCATCTAAAATAAACTTAGGTTTCATGATTTAACAGATTTACGCTCTTTGATGATTTTTGTGATTTTTTTACGCATTGGGGAAGGGTTCAATAAAGCTTCTTGATAATGACTTTCTTTCCATTGTTTGATTGTTGTTAAATAAGCATCTATTTCTTGTTGATTATGGTAATAGTAAGTTAAGGTTGCATAAATTTTTTCAAGGTTTAAAGTTGGAAAATGTTCTAATATTTGTTCGGGGGTATATCCTTGTAAATAATAATCTAAAACATTATCAATGCCAATACGATGACCTTTGATGCGAATATCATCGGGACTTATAAATGTAAAATAGTCTTCTAGTTGCATAGATTTTGATTACTTAATCCGTTAGTGATATTTCTATTATAGCTTAAGTTTTAAAATGGGACAATAAGATCCCACACAAAGCAGATATAACCTAACTTCATCTACCTCTTGATTTTCTCTAGCAAAAGCACATCGTCTTGGTTTATCCTGTCAAAATGATTTTACTTAAGGCAGGATTTACCTATCGACAAGGAAAGGGGAGTCATACAATATGGACACATCCTTTATTACCTAATGAACCTGTTACAATCGCAGGAAAAGATGGGAATGATGCTAAACAGTATTTAGAAAAACAAATTAAGAAACGTTTAATAAAATTGGAGGATTTAAAATGAATTACAATTACAGTATGATCATTCAATGGAGTGATGAAGATCAATGTTATCTTGTTCACTTACCTGACTTTCCTTTTCAACAGTTTCATACTCATGGTGATACTTATGAGGAAGCAGCTAAACATGGACAAGAGGTAATAGAAAGTTACATTGAATAGTATCAAGAAGAAGGTAAAGTGCTTCCTATTCCTAAATCTATTGTTGAGGTTGCTTAAAATTGAAACCATACCTAACCCCCCACATCCCTCAATTAAGCTTCCACTGTCAAAGTTTTAAGATATTATTACTCGTAATGTGTCCACATCCGAATAATTTTAACAATCCTTTTATCCTCAATAATTTCATAGACTAAGCGATGTTGTTTATTAATTCTACGAGAGTACGCACCTATTAAATCTCCTGTTAATTTTTCATAAGAGGGTGGATTTTGATAGGGATTTTCCTTAAGAATATCTAGAAGATGCTGTGTTTTATTCTTTAGATTACTATTCGCTAATTTTTTAGCGTCTTTTTGTGCTTGTTTGGTGTAAATTAATTTCCATATCACCAGTCTAATTCCTCCATACAGTCTTCGATAGGTGTGGCTAATCCTTCTTTAATAGATTCTCTCATATTGGGTATAGATAAGAGGTATAATGTTTCTTGAATGGCTGACCAATCTTGTTGAGAAATTAAAATCGCTGTATTCTTTTCCCCTGTAATGGTAACAGGTTCATGAGATTCAGCGACAAGATTAACAAGGGTTTCTATATTGTCCTTTACGTCACGGGTAGTAATTTCAGACATGGCTTGTGATAGGTTAATCTAATTTCTGTCCTAATGATAGCTTAAATAGGCGGACACAGCAAAGCAAATCGCACCTAACCCCCCACATCCCTAAAAAGCATCCTTTATCAAAGTTTTGAGATAGTTTTAGAGTTTAAAAAACATAGTTATTCTATTGAAAAGTAGTCTGATTTTCTCTAGTCATTCTAATTAAAAATCGTAAAGCTTCATTTACCGATTCAGCATTAGGAAAAACTTCAGCAACGTCTGAATCTAATTTAACAATTGTCTCCCCAAAGCTTTTACGCTGAGAACCAATTTTTCTAACTTTTAAACGGGTTAAGTCGTATTCATCTCTTAGTTCATCTTCCATTGGTTTAACCTCCTTGATAAGCTTTAAGTTCTTGTTTAGTAACTGGTCTAGCACTAATAATTATTATTATATCTCCTCTTTCTGTATAGGAGACTAAGAAAACGCAATTTCTTATAAACAGCATCCTTTATTAAAATTTTGAGATATTTTTAGGGTTACAAAAAAACTCAATCTATTCTATTCTAAATCAAGAGAGTTAAATTTCACAGAAGATTGTGCGCTATGGCGAACATAGAGAATATAAACAATATCCCCTTGAATGGTAAAAATAATTCGGTACTTATGGCGAGATTTGCCATACAGTAGTTGGCGAATTTCTTCAGCTACCTCTTGATTTTCTCTGGCAAAAGCACATCGTCTTGGTTTATCCTGTAAGGTGGCAATGGTATTCATTAGTCCTTTAAACCACTGATCTGCATAAGCAGGATATTGTCTTTTAACCACAGATAAATCATTTCAATGTCTAACATCCTTGATCAAAGTTTTTATAGATTATTATAGGAATTTCATAATAATTCATGACTCAAAATAAATCACTGCACGATGAACATAAATAACTGCTTTACATTGTGTTAAATAATCCATACCTAAAACTCCACTAATTTGTAATTGAGTTGGTAATTGATAAGCAATCACTTCAAAATTTTCAATAAACTGTCCCATGCTATTAAACCATGATACTTGAATAACAGGTAAAGGACTTGTTTTTCCCTGACCTGTTACAATGGACTGATAACGAATAGGATTTTTGAGATTGTAACCTAAGTCTTCTAAAATCAACTTAGGAATAAGGGTAAAGCTTGCACCTGTATCAATTAATAAGGATAAACGTTGAAAGTCATTTTTATAAACACTTCCGATGGTAGCGTTAACTTTTACTAAGTTTACACCATAGCGAGTTAAAGAGTAATGTTTGGAAAAGGTCATATTAAAACAACAGTATCATCACAATTTCCTGTATATTCAATCGCAGAAGATTGTCCTTGACGTAAATGAAGTTTTTGATAAAGTTCTTCTTTAGTGGGACAGTTTGCAACGACTTCACCACGAATAATTTCTAAATTATCGTCTAATTCTGGATTAATGACTAATACCCATTGATTTGGATATTTTTCTTTAATTTCTTTTAAAGATAAGAGAGGTTTATGGGTTGTTGTAATCTTCGTTGGAGTTTCCATGTACAATGACTTTCAAAGTTGGGATAAATACTGCTACTATGATTATACCTTATCTTAAGTTAAGGGTGGCTCAGATCGCATCTAACCCTCCATATCCCTAAAAAGCATCCCTTATCAAACTTTTGAGAAATTTATTTTTACTTAGATAATTGAACAGTGGTAAATATACTGAACTCCTTAATTATACTAAAAAAAATCATGAAAATATACTGAGGTAACTTAACTCAAATAAGGACTATGATTCTGACTTTTCACGTCATCTTTTAGGTTAAGGCTTTGAGGCAGAAGGCAGGGGGCAGGGGGCAGGAGGGAAGAGAAGGCAAAAGGTAGAGAGCAGGAGGAGGAGAAAAATGCTATGATAAGCGAGATTCATCTTGCCTTCTGCCTTCAAACTTCTAACTATGAGTTACCGTGAACAGTTTATTTGGAAGCGTGGAATTCAGCTTTCCATCAATTGTTATCACCTTACTGAAAAATTCCCAAAATCTGAGCTATATGGACTAACTAGCCAAATTAGACGAGATCCAAGTTTCCGTTCCTTCTAACATTGCCGAGGGTTAGGTCAGAAGAACTACAAAGGAGTATCTTCAATTTCTTCATATAGCATGTTTGCTCTCTTAGAGAACTAGATACACAGTTAATTATAGCTAAAGAGGTAAATTTAGCTTCCCCTGAACTTTTTAAACCTATTCTAGAAGAAGTAGATAGGATGCAAGGAATTTTAGTCTCCAAAGCCTCAAAAGTTAAAGTCTTGAGCGTTCCTCCTGCCTTCTGCCCCCTGCCTCCTGCCTAAGCATCAAGGGTTTTTTGACTTGCCGTGAAAAGTCAGCTATGATTAGGATAAAGTCCCTAGCTCCTCTTAATTCTCCTGCCATGAGTAACAGCATTGAGTTTTATTTAAAAAGTATTGATCGTCGTTGGAAAAAAGAGATACGACAAACCAACAATGAAATTTTGCTTCTCTCTCCATACATTACTTCAAAAACAGCAGAACTTATTCTAGAAACGATTAAAAATAAAGATTTATGTAAAATTTACACTGTTTTTTCTTTAGAAAACTTCATGACGGGTCACTCTTCAATTAAAACGATCAACCATCTATCCCAAAGAGGCTATAAACTGTTCCATGTACATAGATTAAACGCAAATATTATTTTAATTTTAAATTTATTTGTTAGTATTGGGAGTCAAAGTCTTAATCGTAGAGGAGTGAAAAATAAAGAAGCTAATGTAATTATTACTGATCCTAAAAAGGTTCAAAAAATTCACAGTTTTATTCAATCGTGGGTGTCTTCTGGATATATAATTTCTCAAGAGATGATTGATGAAACAGAGCAAGCACTTTTTTCATTAAGAAGAAAATTTTGTAGTTTACAACGTGAGTCCGCAGAGCTAGAAATTCAAATTCGTGACCATGAAAATCGGAGAAGACAACAATTTATTTTAGAAACAATGAGCAAAATTTTTCACATTATTTCTGAGCTAACAGAATTTATAAATGAAGAAATTGATGATATTAACAAACGACAAAAAATACTAAATGATCTGATTCTAAAATCAAAAATAGCATCGGGTAGAGAAAAAGTTTTAAAAATAGCGAATCATCAATCAATTGATCATAGTTTAGCAGAAAAGTGTATCAAAGAATCAGCTTATTGGTATGAACATATTTTAGATGAAAATCAGGAACGTTTACCTGAATTACTTAGAAATAATAGACATCTGGCAAAAGGACAAATAAATAGCAATATTGATTCTTTAAAGCAAAAATGTATTCGTAACTATAAAACGGCTATACCTTTTTGGTATCCTCCAGAAAGCAAAATTCAGTTATTATTACCTCTATGTCTAATTAGTCCAGATAAAGCGGATCTCGCACTTGTAGCTGATAAAAATAAACATGAAAAAGTTTACAGAATTAGAACTGCTTTAACAATGGATATGGCTTACAACAATGCTCGTCTAATTACTAGACCAGATAGAGAATGGTTAAATCCCTAAACCGACTATAGATGTTATAATTAGCATAGCTAAAAACATTTAATTCAACTCCTATGGCTACTTCACACGATGTCGCTACCTATATTTTAAACCAAAAAAGCCCAATAACAGCGATAAAACTGCAAAAACTTGTGTATTATGCTCAAGCTTGGTCTCTGGTGTGGGATGAAAAACCATTATTTCAAGAGCGCATTGAGGCTTGGGCAAATGGTCCCGTTATTCCAGAATTATATGAGTGTCATCGTGGACAGTTTGAAGTAGAGAGTTTATCTGTTGGTGATCCAGACAATCTAACCAATACACAAAAAGAAACCATTGATGAAGTGTTAAACTTTTATGGTGATAAATCTTCACAATGGCTAAGTGAACTTACCCATAAGGAAATGCCTTGGATACAAGCTAGACAAGGACTAGCACCAGGAGAACGAGGTAATCAAGAAATTACTTTAGATTCAATGGCAGAGTATTATGGAAGTTTGGTGTAATTTACTAAAATGGGTAAAAGAAAAAAACCGCTGCGTTTCAAAGAAGAACCTTTACTGGCAAAAAAACCCAAAATAGCGAGCAATCCTGAAGAATATTATAATCATCATCCTTCGTGGCGTGTTTCAAAAATTCAAGTTGTTGATCCTTTTGGTTGGCATACACTTGATGGCGTTAAATTGGAGTATGTTAGGGCAAAGTTGTCACATTTTGAATCAATGATTTGGCGAGAAATTTTGCTAGATAGCAAAAAGCAAAATCATACTGTCTCTGTTGATAAAATCTCAAAAACGGCACAAGATCATTTAAGAGATATTGGATTAGATGATTTAGAAAAATTAACATCACTTCATTTATCAGGTGAAGAAAGAGTTTGGGGGTTTATTATTCAAGGAGTAATGAATTTATTATGGTGGGATCCAAACCATCAAGTTTATCCTAGTCACAAAAAACATACATAAGCTTATATCAACCCCTCATGACATAACTCCTCAACCCTACAAACCGCAAACCCTGAGAAACTCAGTAAACTGGATACTAAACCCCATCATAACGCAACCTTAAAGGAGAAACACAAATACTATGTTCTTAGATGACTACCGCAAACACACCGAAGAAAGAGCCAAATTAGGTATCCCTCCCTTACCCCTAACGGCACAACAGACCTCAGAATTGTGCGAAATGCTGAAAAATCCGCCAGAAGAACTCAAAGAAGAACTATTAATGCTTCTACGTGACCGTATTCCCCCTGGTGTTGACGAAGCAGCCTATGTTAAAGCAGGTTTTCTCACCGCTATTGCCAAAGATGAGATCACTTGTCCTCTTATTTCCCATCAAGGTGCAGTTGATCTCCTGGGTACAATGATGGGAGGCTATAATGTGCAGTCTTTAGTAGAATTGCTCAAATCTAAGGACAGTAACCTTGCTTCTGAAGCCGCAACTGCTTTAAGCAAAACCCTACTCGTATTTGATGCGTTTAATGATGTCTTAGAACTCTCTGATATTAACCCCTACGCTAAACAAGTCATTGACGCATGGGCGAATGCAGCCTGGTTTATTAATAAACCTAAACTCCCTGAAAGCATCAATGTCACTGTATTCAAAGTAGAAGGGGAAACAAATACTGATGACCTATCTCCAGCGCCCCACGCAACCACCCGTCCTGACATCCCTTTACACGCCTTGGCTATGCTAGAGTCAAGAATGCCTGAAGGAATTGCAACCATCGCCAGATTGAAAGAAAAAGGCTATCCTGTGGCTTATGTAGGGGATGTTGTGGGGACGGGTTCATCCCGTAAGTCTGCTATTAATTCGGTTTTATGGCATATTGGTCATGATATACCCTTTGTACCTAATAAACGGGCAGGAGGGTACATCTTAGGGGGTAAAATTGCCCCTATCTTCTTTAATACAGCAGAAGACTCTGGAGCGCTTCCCATTGAATGTGATGTGACTGAGATGGAAACTGGGGATGTCATTATTATCTATCCCTATAAAGGGGAAATTACCAACGAAGAAGGGGACGTTATTTCAACCTTTACCCTCAAACCTGACACAATGTTAGACGAAGTGAGAGCAGGGGGACGAATTCCCTTATTAATTGGACGTGCTTTAACCGATAAAACCCGTGAAGCATTAGGATTAGAACCCAGTCCCCTCTTTGTCCGTCCCAAAATGCCACAAGATACGGGGAAAGGCTTTACCTTAGCGCAAAAAATGGTGGGTAAAGCCTGTGGACTGCCTGGGGTTCGTCCTGGCACATCTTGTGAACCAATGATGACCACTGTAGGTTCACAGGATACCACGGGTCCCATGACAAGGGATGAATTAAAAGAATTAGCCTGTTTAGGGTTTAACGCAGACTTAACTTTGCAAAGTTTCTGTCATACCGCAGCCTATCCCAAACCCGTTGATATTAACACCCATAAGCAGTTACCTGACTTTTTTGCCACCCGTGGCGGTGTTGCTTTGCGTCCTGGGGATGGTATCATTCATTCTTGGTTAAATCGGATGTTAATGCCCGATACAGTAGGGACTGGGGGAGACTCTCACACCCGTTTTCCCTTGGGTATCTCATTCCCCGCAGGTTCTGGTTTAGTGGCTTTTGCAGCAGCTTTAGGGGTTATGCCCTTAGATATGCCAGAATCAGTGTTAGTCCGTTTTAGTGGAGAATTACAGCCTGGTGTCACCCTACGAGATATTGTCAATGCTATCCCTTGGGTAGCCATGCAGGAAGGTAAATTAACAGTCGGGAAAGAGAACAAGCAAAACGTCTTTAACGGACGTATTATGGAGATGGAAGGCTTACCTGACCTCAAAGTGGAACAGGCATTTGAATTAACCGATGCAACGGCTGAACGCTCCTGTGCAGGGAGTACCATTAAGTTAAGTAAGGAAACTATTTCTGAGTACCTGAGTTCTAATGTTGCATTGATTAAAAATATGGCAGCACGGGGTTACACAGACGCTCGTACTTTGTTACGTCGAGCGCTTAAAATGGAAGAATGGCTGAAAAATCCTGTTTTAATGGAAGCAGATGGGAATGCTGAGTATGCAGACATTATTGAGGTCAATTTGAGCGAAATTAAAGAACCTATTGTTGCAGCGCCCAATGACCCTGATAATGTGAAATTAATGTCCGAATGTGCAGGGGATAAGGTAGATGAGGTCTTTATTGGTTCTTGTATGACCAATATTGGGCATTATCGGGCTGCGGCTAAGATTCTTGAAGGTTCAGGACGCATTAAATCTGTCTTGTGGATTTGTCCACCTACCCGTATGGATGAAAAGCAACTGCGGGAGGAAGGGATGTATGGTATCTTCGCTGCTGCGGGTGCAAGAACTGAAATGCCAGGATGTTCTCTCTGTATGGGCAACCAAGCACGAGTGGAAGACAATGCAACGGTCTTTTCTACTTCTACCCGTAATTTTAACAACCGTATGGGTAAAGGAGCGAGGGTTTATTTGGGTAGCGCTGAATTAGCTGCGGTGTGTGCTTTGTTAGGAAAGATTCCAACAGTTGAGGAATATTTAGCAATTGTTGAGGAGAAAGTTAAGCCTTTTGAAAGTGAATTGTACCGTTATTTGAACTTTGATCAAATTGAAGGATTTGAGGAAGAAGGACGGGTAATTCCTGTGGATGAAATGCCGAAGATTGAGGATATTTTAGGGATTCCTGCAGGTGCTTTGAGTTAGTATCTTATTGTTAGGGTGGGTCTTTTATAGGCTCACTTTAACTCAACATTGTATTTCATCTATGAGCATTACACCTGAAATTAAAAACCTGATTAACCGACTTCAGCAAGAACTGAACGAATTAGAACAAAAAACAGCAACAGGAATTGATTTAGTGAGGATGCCCCTTTCTCAGTTTCCAGAAAACACTATTTTAGTACAATTTTTTGCTTATTTAAGTAATGTAATCTTTTTTGTTAGCACCTATCAGCGAAGAATTACAGTTATGATAGAGTCGCTGTCTGTTTCAGAATTCAGCAACGAGGAGATACAGGAAGCAGGGGAAGAATTATCAATGATGCTAGGTGTTACCCTAGAGACTAAAATAAGAGTAGAAAACCTTGTTAACCGTTTGGGGGATTAATGATGAAAGAGTTACCAGACACCAAAACTTTACTCGAATTATTGCAAATGGCTAAGGAAGCTGAAGAAAAAGCCAGAGAACTTTATCACATGGGGGAAGCGTTTCGTCTAAAATGGGAAGAAAAGTTAAAAGATAGACCTAAGTTAGTGAAAACAGACAAAGATTAGGCTATGATTTTGTATGGAGGAAACAAAAATGATTCAACTACATCCTCAAATTTCAACCCAAGATGGTCAGAAAGTAGCTGTTTTATCTTATGATGAATTCCTGAAAGTTCAGGAAATTTTAGAAGATTTAAGACAAGCGAAAGATGAAACAAAAGACAGCCCGAATAATTTTTTAGAGGAAATTGAACAGATATAAG
>JBFRWQ010000308.1:0-4175 GCA_051439665.1 Microcystaceae cyanobacterium
ATCCAATTCTACTAACAAGATAGCCGCCGCATCGGTGGGATAACAACCAGTCTGTAACACAGATTCCACCGATTTAATGGTGAAATTATCCATGATTTCCATTCCAGCAGGGATAATTCCCCCACTAATAATATCAGTGACTGATTGACCTGCCGCTTCAATGTTGGTAAAGTCCGCAAGTAAGACACAAATCTCTTCTGGGGTTTTCAGAATTCGCAGGGTTATCTCTGTGGCAATGCCTAATGTGCCTTCAGACCCCACAAATAAGCCTGTTAAGTCGTAGCCAGGGCTTTCTGGTACTTCTCCCCCTAGATCCATAATTGAACCGTCAGGAACAACTATTTTTAAGCCTAAGACATGATTGGTTGTGACACCATATTTTAGACAATGGACTCCCCCAGAATTTTCGGCTACATTGCCCCCAATCGAACAGATAATTTGACTGGAAGGGTCAGGGGCATAGTAAAATCCTTGGGGACTGACCGCTTGTGTCACCCAATTATTGATTACCCCTGGTTGGACAACAATTAATTGATTATCATAGTCAATGGAAAGTATTCTATTTAAACGAGAGGTAACAATCAAGATTCCGTCTTCTAAGGGGAGCGCTCCTCCAGATAAGCCTGTTCCTGCCCCTCTAGCAACCCAGGGAATTTGATGCTCGTGGCATACTTTAACAATAGCTGCAATTTCTTCAGTCGAAGCGGGATGAACCGCTAAAGCTGGCCGTTGTCGATATCCAGTTAAGCCATCACATTCATAGGTTAACAGTTCATCTTTGCGACGAATGACCCATTTTTCGCCGACAATATCAATTAAGGTTCTGATAATGGGCTTCCATTTATTGTTTGTGGGTTTAAAGAGATTTTTTAATAGCATTTGCCCTTGCTTAAAAGCCATTTTGAACTTATAGTTATGTTAACTCAAAATTGAAACGTTTTGTTCATCACTATGATGCCAAACCCGTTGTCAATGATAATATTTCATCAGCGCTTAACAGTTGTTCCTTGAGTTGGGGCTTTTACCCTCTCAGTAGTTTAGGATTAACTGATGAATCAATTGAACCAGTTTCAGCGATTTTCTATACAATAATAAAAAAGTCAGTATCGGAAAAAATATGACAGACACTTTGACTAAACCCTTCATCTCAGCTAATCATTTATTATTAGAAGGAATTAGTTGGTTACAATTTCAGCAGATTGAAACCGCTTTTAACAGCATAGCAGGTATTCGTTTTATATATTTAGACAATCTTTTAGAAATTATGACCCTTAGCCCAGAGCATGAAGAAGCAAAATGTCTATTAAGAGCTTTATTAGAAGCTTATTTAAGAGAAAAAAATATTCGTTGGGTTTAATTGTCATAAGTTTGACTCCAAGGTTATATGAAAAATATAATTATTGGATGATCGGTTACAGAGAGAAGAGGGGGAAGAGATTGAGGTATTCATTCTCCCCACACTCTCTATACTTGATTATCCATTTAGGTATGCTTCTAAGTCTTCTGATCCCCCGATTAATTTACCATCGATAAAGACTTGGGGTGTTGTAGTTGCACCACTGGCTGCTTTTAAGGAAATAGTGCTAATGTCTTTACCAATAATAATTTCTTCGTAACTCCAGCCTTTATCGGTTAACATTTTCTTCGCACGGGCACAATAAGGACAGCCAACTTTGGAAAACATGGTAATAGCAGGGGGTTTGGCTGTATCTGGGCTGATATAGTTGAGCATGGTTTCTGCATCCGATACCTCAAAAGGATCACCAGGTTTTTCAGGTTCGATAAACATCTTATCAACCACTCCATCTTTAACCAGCATGGAGTAGCGCCAAGATCGTTTACCAAAGCCTAAATCAGCTTTATCCACTAGCATTCCCATTCCTTCGCTAAATTCACCATTACCGTCAGGAATTAAGGTGACATTCTCAGCTTCTTGGTCTTTTGCCCATTCGTTCATCACAAAAGCATCATTGACGGAGAGACAGATAATGTCATCCACTCCATTCGCTTTGAAAACGGGTGCTAGGGAATTGTAACCAGGAAGGTGAGAGGTAGAACAAGTTGGGGTAAATGCACCAGGTAAGGCAAAAACAATCACGGTTTTACCAGAAAAAAGCTGATCGCTGGTTATATCTACCCATTCACCATCTTTACGAGTGCGAAAGGTAACATTGGGGACTTTTTGACCTTCTTTATTGGGAAGCATAGTGACAACTCCTTGTGCTAAGTCGGACTCATTTCGAGTTTACTTTTTAAAGTGTACTCATAACGAGTATGAGTTGTCAACAGTTCATAAGTTCTTATACAAGTTTAACAATTGGTCAGAGGATTTCAGACTATGCTAGGGAAAGTATGATTGATTCCCTGATTAGTAGAGCGAGAACTATGAGCATAAGTTGGTTATTTTTAATTCCTTTGATAACAGGCGTTATTTCAGGCTATATTTCCTATTATTTAATGGATGAGATTGCCTATTTTACGGGAGCATTTTCTCTAATTTGCCTTTTAATTGGGTTATTGATCGCACCTTGGGAGCTTCAGCTACTTATCTTAGTTGTCGTCTTAATTGCGGTTCGTTTGTTTTGGCTTAAGCTCAACCCATCAGAGCAAGAGAGTAATGAGTTGGTAGAAGAAGGGGAAAGTACCCCATCTGATCATCGCACCTATCGAGGAATTGCTTATCCATCCCAGGGGGTAGAGACACAGAATCAAATGAAACGGTCAAAAAAAGGAACGTATAGAGGAATACCTTGGTCAAACAATCAAAAAAAGACAGAGGTAAGATCTGAATCTTATCAGAGTCAGTTTATCCGTAAATATCGTGGAATTACTTTAAATAATTCAGAAGACAGTGAATAGTGAATAGTTAATAGTTAACATTCTTTCTTTCCACACTTCTCCCTATCCGTCCCCATTAACCGTTCATAATTCATAATTTAGAAAATTCATAATTTTCCCGTCCCCATGAACCATTCATAATTCATAATTCATAATTTAGAAAATTCATAATTTTTATGCCGATTTATTTTTATTGGGGAGATAATGACTTTACTTTAAGCAAAGCAGTACAGCAATTGCGAGAAAAAGTTTTAGATCCCAATTGGTTACAATTCAATTATGATCAAATTGAAGGAGATCAAGCAGATAGTGTCACACAGGCATTAAATCAAGTGCTGACTCCTGTTTTTGGTATGGGAGGAAGGTTAGTTTGGTTAATGGACACTTCTGTGTGTCAACAGGCTTCTGAAGAGATTCTCAAGCAACTACAGCAAACCTTACCTGCTATTCCTGAACAGTCTTATTTATTGTTTACCTCTCGTAAAAAACCAGATAAGCGCCTTAAAACCAGTAAATTACTGCAAAAATATGCAGATTTTCAAGAGTTTTCTTTGATTTCACCGTGGAAAACCGATGAATTATTAAAACAGGTCAAAGAATTATCTCAAGAATTGCAAGTTAAATTAACTCCAAAAGCGATGGAAATGCTATCGGAAGCAGTGGGGAACAATACCCGTCAATTGTGGAATGAATTGGAGAAATTAAAGCTGTATGGAGAGAGTCAAACCTTAGATCATCAAGCAGTTGAACAATTAGTAAATGTAACCACTCAAAATAGTTTACAATTAGCGATCGCAATTCGGCAAGGAAAGACCGATCAAGCTTTAAAATTAGTCTCTGAGTTGATTAATCGTAATGAACCTGCTTTAAAAATTGTCGCCACTCTGGTTGGTCAATTTCGCACTTGGACTATCGTTAAATTATACATTGAGAAAAAAGAAAAGGATGATCAAGCGATCGCTGCTGCTGCTGATATTAGTAATCCTAAGCGACTCTATTTTATGCGTAAGGAACTACAAGGAATCCCTGCTAACAAGTTACTGAATAGTTTTCCCTTATTATTAGCCTTGGAATCTCAATTAAAACGGGGAGCAGATCACTTGGAAACGTTACAGACTAAAGTTATTGAACTTTGTCAAGTGTTTAAATTATGAATTATGAATTATGAATTATGAATTATGAATTATGAATTATAAAAACTCCTACCTTCTGTATTTTTCATTAAGACTATCGTAAGTTTACTTCATTTGACTTACCAAATCTCTCGAAACCCATACATAATAAGAAGTTTAGCCGTTTTTAAAAATCGGACTTTAAAAATTTACGCGAACAGTGAG
>JBFRWQ010000309.1:0-12810 GCA_051439665.1 Microcystaceae cyanobacterium
ATTTCTGAGGTGATGACCAAATGATCTATGTTCATAGGGTTAACAATGACCAATTATTGAACCAATTACAACCAATTGTAACCAATTCTGGCCAATTAGGGCTGAACGCAGAATGAAGTAGAATAAGCAATGACTGATCAATGACTACTAAAACACTCAATTCTACAACTTAAAGTCTCCAATGATTAGATTTTCTTGGCAATGGTTGATCCTATTTTTGCTGATTATTTCACTCACTCTCAATTTTTTCCTCTTTCAACAACTAGAAACTGTTTCTTTAAGACTCAATTATTTAAACCTATTTCCTGTCTATTTAAAACGCTATCCCCCCCAAGAAGAAACTGAAAAAGTAGCTCAAACAAGAGTCGTCTTTTTTGGTGATTCTCGTAGTGAACAATGGAAAGCTCCTGAATTAGAAGGGTTTGAATTTATCAATCGAGGAATTAGTGGAGAAACATCTGGTCAAAGTTATCTACGATTTCGAGATCATATTAATAATTTAAAACCCGATCTTATTGTTATGCAATTAGGGGTTAATGATTTGCGAATGAAGCCTTTACCATCGATGACTTATCAAGAAGTTATTGATAACTGTCAAGAGAATATTATTAAAATTATAGAAGAAGCTCAAAAACTTGGTGCAACTATTATTTTAACTACTATTTTTCCCTTTGCAGATGGTTCAATTCCTTGGCAATGGCGATTAACTTGGCCAACTTTAAATGAAATGGAAATGGGAATTAAGTCAGTTAATCAATTTATTTTAAACTTGGAACAATTGCCATCTGTTATTATCTTAGATGCGGCCAATCTGTTACAAGAGAATGGGAAAGTTAAACCCCAATATGCGAGAGATTTACTTCACCTGAATCGCCAAGGTTATAAACGATTAAATACAGAATTGATTAAACAATTAAAGTCGAGTTAACTCTGAATGAGTAATTAGGCTTTTTGAGAGCAGTTAATAGTTCAACAGACAAATTTAATCTCAAAAAAAGAAAACCTGTGGCAAAATAGAGTAGAATCTCCAATGTGAGCAGAGTTGTTATGCCTTTTTTCCGTCAAGATGAAACCCTAACCTCCCTGGTTAATCAAGTGTTAGAAGAAACATGGCAAAAGTTTCCTAAACTGGCTCGTAACCAAATTGCTTTAACATGGATTGTCTATGATGCACCTGTAATTGTTAATACAGGGGGGGCAATCTCATCAGAAGAATTTTGGCGACATCCCGTGCGTGGCTGTAGTTATCGGGGCTTAGAGCGGATTTATCCTGCTAGTATTGTTAAATTGTTTTATTTGGTGGCGATCGCAGAATGGTTAGAAAATCAGATGATTGCAACATCAAGGGAATTAGATCGGGCGATCCAAGATATGATCCAAGACTCTAGTAATGATGCTACCAGTTTAATTGTTGATTGTTTAACGGGAACAACCAGTGGTCCAGAATTACCCCCTGGCCCCTTTGAAACCTGGAAACAACAGCGAAATTTAGTCAATCGTTATTATCAATCCTTGGGATGGGAAGAATTAAATAATATCAATGTTAATCAAAAAACATGGGGAGATGGAGCTTATGGGCGAGAAAGAGAATTTTTAGGGGAATTGATGGAAAATCGCAATATGTTAACCACCGATGCCGTAGCCAGATTACTCCATAGTATCATTGGGGGAATTGCTGTTTCTTCACAGCGATCGCAGAACATGATGAAATGGCTCAGAAGAGACTTAAATCTGAAAAATATCGTTGTTAATGGGGAAGAAAACCAAGTGGTAGGTTTTATTGGTCAAAGTCTCCCCTCTCAAGCTCGTTTATGGTCAAAAGCGGGCTGGACATCCCAAGTTCGCCATGATGCTGCTTATGTTGAGATTCCTAATCATACCCCTTACCTATTAGTTGTGTTTACTGAAGGAGCAGAAAATAGTCAAAATAAAGCGATTATTCCTTTTATATCCCAATTATTTGTTAAAATGATCGAAAATATAGCTTAAAATCACCTATCATGGATTTACTGACGGCGGCCATTATTTCCCCCTTTGTTTTTGCCTTTGGTGCTGCGATCGGAAGTTTTCTCAATGTTGTGATCTATCGCATCCCTGCTAATCTATCTTTATTACATCCTCCTTCTCGTTGTCCCCATTGTTTCCATCCTTTAGGAAAAACGGAAAATATCCCCATTCTGGGCTGGTTAAAGCTAGGGGGTAAGTGTCGTTGGTGTCATACCCCTATTTCTCCCCGTTATCCCCTCATTGAAGCCCTAACAGGCGCAATTTTCCTAATTGTTTTTTGGCAATTTGGTACTACCTCTCTGACAGTAGGTTATTGGATTTTTTTAAGTTGGTTACTGGCTTTAACCTTTATTGACTTAGATACCCTAACGTTACCCAATTCTCTGACTCAATGGGGCTTAGTCTTAGGATTAGCCTTTCAAGGATATTTAGGATGGGAAATGGGTAATATTCCTGAAGGATTGATCTTAGGAGTGGGAAGTGCGGTTTTAGGGGTATGGGTTTTCGATCTAATTCGTTATAGCGGTACATTAATTCTAGGACAACCTGCAATGGGAGGAGGAGATCCTAAACTGGCGGGTATGATTGGTGCATGGTTAGGCTGGAAATTCCTGCTAGTAACCGCATTTATGTCTTGTACAGTGGGTGCAGTCATCGGAGGAGGAGCGATCGCCTTAAAAATGATCAGTCGTCGTACCCCCATCCCCTTTGGTCCTTTTTTAGCATTAGGGGCAACAATGGCTGTTTTTTGGGGGGATTTTTTGATTGATTTTTATGTCAAGATCTTTTTCCCTACTTTCTAGTTGATAACAAACGAAGAAATTCAAGGGGAAGGCCATCTTGATCTTCAATAAAAGCAACTTCATACACCTGATCACCGATCATTTGTTGAGTCGGCTCTAGTAATATGGTCAGAGGATCAATGTCCGTTGCTGTCTGACATTGGGTTTGAAGATGGGATAACCAAGTGGGCAGACTCTCAGTTAAGTCAGTTAAATCAAAGGATAAATGATAATAACCGACATAATGCTCATCATTAAAAGCATCTGGGGCAGGTTTTGGTTGAGGAATTTGAATTAACTCAATTCTGCCCCCTAAGCCTTCCATCCAACAGGCGAGGGTATAACCAGTAGAGAAGCGCTCTTTGACTGTAAACCCTAATATTTCATAAAAAGCGATCGCCCGATGGATATTAGCAGTACGGATCGAAGTATGGTGCATCATTAAACAGTAAGCAGTAAACGGTTATTTCTTACCACCTAACTTACTCAAATAGGCGAAAATAAGGATAGCGTTTGGGAACACCTGGCTCTTTTTCCAAATCAAAATTAATGACATCCCAACAGGGTTCTTCTTTCGGTTCTGGGCTAAATTCTACAGGTAAGCCGTATAACCGAGGTAAAGCCTCAGAGCTACCCCGCCAAGAACTATTTCGTTCTAGGTAAGTGCTAACCAAATCTTGATAACGACGGGCAATAATAACTTTAGTGGCACGAAAACCCTCTGTGTAGAGTTTGTCCAATGCTTCGTGAATCTCAAAACGAATGCCATCAGGATGGTTATGTTGACGATACCATTGATCATTCCAGCGTCGCCAATGACGACCTGATTGCAGATGAACTAACTCCTCTGTTTTAGGATCAGCCTCAAATGCACCATGACGAGGACATAAGTAGGTGTCTGTGAGGGTTAACGCAGGAATTGCTTGACGGCAATGAGGACAGTCAATTTCTGCACCGAAAATGGGGTATTGTAAACCAGAATTCATGTTTATCATAACCTATTATATAAGCTTTAGCTTAATTAGCCTTTGTGCCTATTATTATATCGACCCCAGCCGAATAAAGTTCACAGCGCTTGAATAGCATAGATTTATTCAAGATTTCCCCATAGATTCTCAGGAAACTCAATTGGTTACATAGAAACAGATTTAACATTTTGTTAATTTTAAACCTTTTTTTAAAAAAAGTGTAACAATAGATACAGAAACCAAAAACAATTATGCTCAATCACTATTACTGTGTCTTTTTTATATGACATAGTTATGGGAGGAACTATTTTATTATGAAATTATCTTATCGAGGAACTAGCTACGAACGTGACCAAATGCCCTTAGAAATTCAAGAAGGAGACATTGCGGGTAAATATCGAGGACAAGAGTGGAGATATCACTATCCTAAACATATTCCTCAATCTCCCCCTAAATTGTATCGTCAATATCGAGGGGTTGCTTATAGTACCCGTCCTCTTAGTGAAACTGAAACAGCAGATTATGTAAAAGCTTATACAGCAAAAACTTGTTCTGTCCCTTGTCCTCGAATCATTGTTGAAAATCAAGTCTCTCAGATTCATCTAGAGAATATGCGTCGTAACCTTGAAAGGCGCTTACAAATTGCTAAAGCGAAGGGTGATGAGGATTTAGTAAAACTTTTACAAAAAGAATCCGAACAATTAACAATGTAAACACTGTGAAGATTTGTATCAAATTTTCTGAATAAGCTTGTTGATTCTTGATGACTATAATAGTCTGGAAATAGAAAAGCTATTTTTAGTACTATTTATTTGGTGTAAGGAGAACAAGTAAACCTAATATTTTTCAGGGGTTATATCATGAGTACTTCTCCTTACAAATTTATTTCTTCATTAATAATTGCTTTTACTGCTTTAGTCGCTCCGATGCTTGTGCCAACAGAAGCTTTAGCAAAAATGAATTACCAGAGAGCCGAAAGACTTTTAATTCAGATGGGATTAAATCCAACGCAGTGCGTGACTAATGTAATTACTGTATTGTATGGAGAAGATGCTGATGAAATCTGTGCGTTTCCTAACGCTAAATATCCAACAGGAGTTTATCGTTTAGATCCTATTAATTTTAAGTTACATCCTATTGATGGAGAGCCTGATCCTACACCTCAAGTCGTTATTTATCCTAGTCCTATACCTTCACCAATAGCTCTTCCTCCTGATCCGACAATGATTTATATGCCTAATCCTATGCAGCCAATTCCTACTCATATTCAAGCAAGATTGGCTACAGTCAGATCAAGCCATCAATTAGCACCTGCAAGATGTGGAAATGATCCAAATCTTGTTGTAATTAATGTAAATTATACCTATCGAATGTGTGCTTATCCAACCTCTAACCATCCAGGAGGCCGAAGCTACAGCATTGAGATTCCTAATCTTGGTAATGTAGGATATCCAGTTCCTCATGGCAATCCTCAAATGATTCGATATTAATAGTAGTAGTAGCAGAATAAAAATCATGAAACCAGCCCATCAACGTCATTTTCACCCAAAGACGGTTCTTTTAAGCAGCATATTAACCTTTTCGGTTGCAGTTCCTAGTATTGCCCAACCTCGTCCCACTATTATTCCTGCTACTTCTAGCAACGTATCATTAGGACAAAAACTACAAAAGTGGGGGTTTGTCCCTGTTGCTTGCAATGATAACGTTGTTAGGGTGCAGTCTCAAAGTGAAACAGTTTGTGTTCAACCCACCTCAGAATTACCTTTAGGCAATTACAATTATGATTCTGTATCTAATCAGATTCAACCTATCAATAATGCTACGAATTTACCCCTGACTTCCTCTTCTTCTGAGTCATCGAGACTGACCCCTGATAGTGTTTCAGCCCATAATGTGTTTAAGTTTACTAATCTATATGACTATAGTAGTTGTTTAGATGATATTTTGTTGGTCTATGAAGGACGCTTAAGACGAGAAAATGGGCAAATTACATTGATTTATCCAGAAATGAGTCGAATCCATGAGAAAAAAAGTAATTGTATCGACAAAGTTATTGACATTTATGGCAACCGCTTAAACAATCAACAAACCTATGAATTACTCAATTTAGCTAACTTTCGAGCTACTCAATTGTTAGATGCTCGTCTATATCCCCCTAGAGGAATTAGACGACGTGCAGCACAGTTAGTCGGCTTTATTTACGAAATTGACCGCACGAATGCTGAAATTTTGCAGCTAGTCCCGTCTAACTGAATCATTAATCAAGACTGTACAAACCCAAAACTCCACCTGCATTCATTACTGTTGTTGCAACATAGTGAGGGTTTGATCAGATTTTGATCAATTATTCCCTAACAGTGATACAGGCATCTTGCCTGTCACAAGCTAGAAGCTTATGCTACAATTTTGATAATTCCTAAAAGACTAACTCTATCATTTAACCTTAACTATTCAAGATCTATTAACACAATTATTCCCGAACAGTGATACAGGCAAGATGCCTGTCACAAGCTAGAAGCTTATGCTACAATTTTGATAATTCCTAAAAAGACTAACTCTATCATTTAACCTTAACTATTCAAGATCTATTAACACAATCATTGCCTAACAGTAATACAGGCAAGATGCCTGTCACAAGCTAGAAGCTTATGCTACAATTTTGATAATTCCTAAAAAGACTAACTCTATCATTTAATCTTAACTGTTCAAGCCCGTAGGATGGGCAAAGCCCATCACATCATCTAAATTAACCCAAAATAAGCCTCAAAAAGACAAATGAGTGAGCAAAAAGTAACAGTAACTGTCCGTTTTAAAGTTAAATTGGGACTCGAAGAACAATTTAAGCAAGCTTGTTTACCACTCCTTGCTTTGACCCTTACTGAAGAAGGTTGTCTCACTTATAATCTTCATCAATCTCGCACTAATCCCCGTGTCTTTATGCTGTATGAACAATGGAGTAACAAAGAAGCTTTAGATAAACACTTAAAAATGCCCTACATTCAGGGACTTGGTGAAAAAGGACGTGATTTTTTAGCAGAACCATTTGAAGTAAATTTCTGGGAACAAGTTTAAATTTAATTTAGCCCAAATAAAAAGGGGGTGATTAATACCACCCCTTGAGTTTAAATTACCTTAAAGGATTTAGTAGGTTTCTACGTGCCAGCGATGTTCTTTCTTCATCTGCTTAACGAAAGCACGCCATTCTACCCCATTATCTGATGCTAGGGTAGTAAGAGCATCTTCAATTCCCGGTTCCATACCTCTGAGTCCACACATATAGGTATGGGTTTTGGGATTTTGCATTAAATTCCACACTTCATCAGCGTATTCAGCTACCCGATGTTGCAGATACATTTTGCCACCCTCAGCATTTTTCTGTTCCCGACTGATAGCGTAGGTTAAACGGAAGTTATCAGGGAACTCAGCAGCGAGTTGCTCTAGATCATCTTTATAAAGAATATTACCTGAATAAGGAATGCCAAAGATTAACCAAGCAAAGCCTTTGAATTTATAATCTTCGTGCTGTTCTTTAAACATCCGCCATAAATAAGCACGGAAAGGTGCAATTCCTGTTCCTGTTGCCAGCATGATAATATTGGCATCTTCATCAGGGGGAAGTAACATTTCCTTGCCAACTGGACCTGTGATGGTTACATCATCCCCTTCTTTGAGATTGCAAAGATAGGTGGAACAAACCCCATACACGGTTTCATCGGTTTCGGGATGTTGATATTCTAGCTGACGAACACACAAAGAGACAGTTTTGTCATCTTCGCTATCGCCATGACGGGTAGAAGCGATCGAGTAAAGTCTAAGCTTGTGGGGCTTACCATTTTGATCGGTACCAGGGGGAATAATACCAATACTTTGCCCTTCTACATAGTGTAAATCGCCTTGAGAAAGATCAAAGGTTAAGTGTTGTACAATCCCAGATCCCCCTTCCCGAACGAGGGGATAGTTATCTAAACACTTTCCAACGTAAGGATTTTTCGGTTTGTAGATATTAACTGGAACTTTAACTTTTTCAGGTTTCGCTTGTACCATAGTTTCTTTGTTCTGATTTGCTGGGCTTGACTGCGGCGAATTGGGGGTCATACCAGCCGTTTCCATGACAGAACCTAAAGGCTTGATACTGAGAATTTTCCCTCCCATACGGGTAATACGGCGCATTTCCTGATTCATACGTGAATAGGGAACGGTAACGAAAACGCTACCACTACGACGAACGGGATAACTTAATTGCCCAGTTCCATCACTTTGGGCTAACCCCTCTACTTCATAGACAAATAAACGGCTTGCAGACACCGAGTTTTGGCCTGAAGTAGCCGCAATACTAGAACTACTCATTGTTGTTTACTTACTCCGACTGAATTTTATTCATTGTTGCTGTATCTTTTAGCCTACCATTGGTAGGTCGCTTTTTGCAGCAACGGGAGCAAGGAACTCATTAAATGATGGAAGTCTAGGTCTGTTTAGATCATAGCGATTTTCAATCAAGGAACTGTTAAGCTTGCTGCAATTTTTACTTTTCTTTGGTTTTCTATATATTCAGTAATTAATTCATTATATTACTTAATTATTGTATAATAAGATACGAATTTTAGATTCATTTAATAATTTTCCTTAAATTAATCAATGTAATAATAATAGATATATGCCTAAACATAACCTACTTACACCCAACCCCGATCACTCCCTTGGATTGGGGTATAAACGTACATTTTATACAAATAAGATAAGTTTCCCTTGTTACCATGACCAGAGCAAAATAATCTTTTTTTGAGAACTGTAAAGTAATAAAGATTATTTCATCCTCTTATGATTAAAATTCTGACAGGATTATGGTAACCATTGATTAGGGAGAAGGAATAGGTGAAAAGCGCTTTCAAAAAAATGGTCTTCCCTCTCATTATTACGGTTGGGTTATCTGTCACCAATGTTATCGTCTGGCAAGTCCTAAATAAACAAAAAAATGAGAAAAATCGTCGTTCTTCCCTACCCATAGTGGTATTATTAGAAGGAGTTGGTTTTGCTGGTATTTGTGGTGTTTCTACCTATTTATGGCAAACAGCCCGCCGCAGAAGCCAACAACTGGAAAAAGAAATTATTGAACGGCAAAAAACGCAAGAAACCCTAGAAACTACCTTAAAAGAATTAGATTTTCAAAAAGCTGCTTTGGATGAATCAGCGATCGTCGCTATGACGGATCGTCAAGGTACAATTACTTATGTCAATGAGAAATTTTGTCAAATTTCCCAATATGATCAAGAAGAATTAATCGGACAAAACCATCGAATTCTTAAATCAGGCTATCATTCCGCTCAATTTTTTCAAACTCTGTGGAAAACAATCGCTAAAGGAGAAATTTGGCGAGGAGAGATTAAAAATAAGGCTAAGGATGGCTCGTTTTATTGGGTTGATACCACCCTTGTACCGTTTTTGGATAGTCAAGGTAAACCCTTTCAATATTTGGCGATTCGTTTTGAATTAACGAAACAAAAAGAAATAGAAGAAGCCCAACAACGCCAACTAAGAAATATGGTGTTATTGAACCAAATAACCGAAAAAATTCGTAAAAGTCTTGATCCACAAGAAATTTTTAATATTGCAGCCGAACAAATTGGACAGGCTTTCAATGGTAGTCGTTGCGTTATTCATACCTATTGTTCCCTTCCGACTCCTCATTTTCCCTTGGTTGCAGAATACTCTAACTTAGCTTATTGTTCCCTATCGGGAGCAGCAATGCCCTTAGAAGGAAATTTCTATGCAGAAACCCTCCTCAGTCGTGATGAAATGGTAGTGGTAGAAGATGTCTTTAATGATCCTCTGCTGGCTAATATTCGCCCCCTTTGTCAGCAAATTGGCGTACAATCCTTGATGGGTATCCGAACCTCTTATCAGGATAAACCCAATGGTGCAATTATTATCCATCAATGTGATCGCACCCGACAATGGCAAGATGAGGAAATCGAGCTTTTAGAAGCGATCGCTAGTCAAATGGGGATTGCTATTACCCAATCTCAGCTATTAACCCAAGAAAAAACGCAAAATCACGCCTTAAAATCAGCCAAACAACAAGCAGAAGCAGCGAATCTAGCCAAAAGCGAATTCCTCGCTATGATGAGTCATGAAATTCGTACCCCAATGAATGGTGTCATTGGCATGACTGGGTTACTCTTAGATATGGATTTAACCCCTGTCCAAAAAGACTGTGTGGAAACCATTCGCAATAGTGGGGATGCTTTACTCACCATTATCAACGATATTTTAGACTTTTCTAAGATAGAATCAGGTAAATTAGAATTAGAAATTCATCCCTTCAATTTACGAAACTGTATCGAAAATGCCTTAGAGTTACTGGCATTTAAAGCCCATGATCAAGGGATTGAATTGGCTTATTTTTATGATCCCCAAGTTCCCCAATTCATTGAAGGAGACGAAGCCAGAATCCGTCAAATTCTCGTTAATTTAATTAGTAATGGCATTAAATTTACCGATCAAGGGGAAGTCATTGTTTCTGTATCTGTGGCCAAGTTAAGCCCTGATCAGCAATATACCTTACAATTGACGGTCAAAGATACAGGAATTGGCATTTCACCTCAAAGCCAGGCTAAATTGTTTCAAGCCTTTAGTCAAGGGGATAGCTCTACTACCCGTAAGTATGGTGGCACAGGATTAGGTTTAGTGATTAGTCAGCGCTTATGTGGGATGATGGGGGGTAAAATTGGCGTAGAAAGTACCGAAGGACTGGGATCAACCTTTTTCTTTACGATTCAAACTAAGCCTGCAACAGAAATCCCCCTCACTTTACAACCCGATCTCTCCTCTTTGAAAAATAAACGGGTTTTAATCGTAGATGATAATACCACCAATCGTAAAGTAATGGCATTGCAAGCCCAACAGTGGCAGATGATTCCAGATATTGTAGCATCAGGCTCAGAAGCTCTCAAACTGTTAAACCAAGGAAAGCGCTTTGATCTAGGGATTTTAGACCTACAAATGCCTCAGATGGATGGAGCAATGTTAGCAGAAGCCATTCGTCAGTTAGGCACCAAAGGAGACTTTCCCCTGATCTTACTCTCTTCTGTTGATCAACGACAAGAAGCCTATGAGCGCTTATTTCAAGCCCAATTAACTAAACCGGTGCGTCAAGCACAACTATACGAGGTTTTACTGTCTCTTTTTGCTAATAAGCCCGTTACAATTGATATTCATGCCCCTAAAGTGGATGTTGATGCGATCGCTCTGAAAAACAACAGCCAACTCGGCCAAACCCATCCCCTTCGTATTCTTGTCGCAGAAGATAACAGCATCAATCAAAAACTGATTCTACAAATCTTAAATCGCTTAAGTTACCGTGCTGATGTGGTGGCCAATGGCTTGGAAGCGATAGAAGCTTTACAACGTCAAACTTACGATTTAGTCTTAATGGATATACAAATGCCAGAAATGGACGGATTTCAAGCAACACAGTGGATTCTTCAACAGAACAACCTGTCTTTTCAACCAAGAATTGTCGCTATGACAGCTAATGCGATGCAAGGCGCTCGTGAACGTTGTTTAGAGGAAGGGATGGATGATTATCTGAGTAAGCCATTACCCATTACTGAGTTAGTTAAGGTTTTACAACAGACTGATGGAACAAAACCAACTAATTCCGCAGAATTACCCAGCTTAGAGTCAGAATATCCAATTTTAGACTGCAAAACTTTACAATTTGTCAAGGAAAATTTGTGTGGGGAAGATTTAGAATTATTAATAGAGATGGTTGAATGCTATTACCAAGAGAGTGACAAACAAATCAATCGTTTGATCAGCGCTTTTGAAGAAAAAGATGCAATGGAGCTTAATCGGGCAGCCCATTCCCTCAAATCGAATAGCGCTTCTTTGGGAGCGATGGAATTGTCAGACAAATGCGAACAGTTAGAAACACTAACTAAAGCAGGAGAAATGACAGTCACTACTGACTCTGTTTCGGCTATTCAACATAGCTATCAGAGGGTTAAAGTGGCCTTAAAAAAAGCTATTGACCAATATTGAGGAAAACCGATGAAAACCAATCTAGCCAATCCAATTCTTCAGCCTATTATCGATGAAATCCATGCACCTTTAATTTTAGTGGTGGATGATGATCGCTTTGTGCAGATGCAGTTACGCCTTTACTTAGAGAGAGAAGGCTATCAAGTGGCGATCGCTAACAGTGGAGAGGAAGGACTTGATATGTATCGCACACACCATCCTGATTTAGTGTTGCTTGATGCCATTATGCCTGGGATTAATGGGTTTGAGTGCTGTAAGCAATTAGCTCAATTGCCTAGCGCTGAATATGTACCCATTCTGATCATTACAGCATTAGATGACCAACAATCAGTGGATTACGCTTTT
Source organism: Microcystaceae cyanobacterium (assembly GCA_051439665.1). Taxonomy (GTDB): domain Bacteria; phylum Cyanobacteriota; class Cyanobacteriia; order Cyanobacteriales; family Microcystaceae; genus JBGTGT01. The sequence goes on from JBFRWQ010000309.1 coordinate 12,143, forward strand.
GAAGTGGGGGCGGCTGATTATGTGACGAAACCTATTCATTGGGCGGTTTTGCGTCAGCGTGTCAGAAGACTATTATATCAAATTAAATTACAGCGCCAGCTACAGTTAGCGAATATTCATCTAGAAAGATTAGCGTTTTTAGATGGATTGACTCAAATCAGCAATCGTCGTCATTTTGATGATCGCTTGTCTGTTGAATGGAATCGTGGCACAAGGGATAGACTCCCTATATCTTTGATTTTAGGAGATGTAGATGATTTTAAGAAATATAATGATACTTATGGTCATCCGGCAGGGGATATTTGCTTAAAAGAAGTAGCGCAAATTTTCCTACAATCGGCTAAACGTCCAACGGATTTAGCAGCCCGTTATGGAGGGGAAGAATTTGCCCTTATTTTACCGAATACTGATCTTCAGGGGGCAGAAGCGATCGCTCATAAAATCCAAGCAGTGCTGAGAAGGCTCAGAATTCCTCATCAGGGATCGACAGTGACAGAATATGTGACCTTAAGTATGGGAATTGGCAGTATGATTCCTGATCAAGATCATAGTTATACTTCTCTTATTGAACAAGCGGATCAACGTCTTTATCAAGCTAAAACACAAGGGAAAAATCTTGTACTGCTGTAAATGATAGTACAAGCTTCTAGGTTGTAACAGGCAAGATG
>JBFRWQ010000310.1:0-4547 GCA_051439665.1 Microcystaceae cyanobacterium
GTATAGGCTTGGTCTGGACTCAAACCCAATTGGTTAATGAGGCTATTAATTTGACCGTCAATTTCATCAAGTGCTAACTTGAGTTCTCGCTGTTGTTGTTGACTACTGGTAATTCCACTAAATAGACTCCCATCCTGAATTGCTAATAGTTCTGTTCCCTGTTTGCTGATATAATCATAAAATTTTCGTTCTGCTTCGGTTAGGTCTATTTTCACTTCCCCTAATCGTTTTTCTAAAGCCTCAATTTTATTCCTTAATTGATAGGTATTCAGCCAACGACTATAGTTGACCATTTCCTCCATAAACGCTTCCAGAACCGCAACGGCTTGAGTATTGGAACTTGGATCTGTGTATTCTATGATTAGAGTTTGTGGACCTTCCTCTTGTTGATTATCTGAATCGTGTTGTTCGCCTGTCAGTGCAATAGGCAGAATATTTCGTAGCTTCTCTGTTGTGAGAATTTCAGTGATTTGTTCAGCATTGAAGTTAAGACGTTCAGCGCTCCGTTCCAGAACCCGTCCTGATAGGAGCATACTTTCATTAATCGAGCGTCCTTCAACTTGAATAGTTAACCCTGCACTGGTGAAAGCAGGGGGGGGTGCGAAAGTCAAGTTGTCCCACGGCCTTGTAGGTAGGGGGGGGTGGAGGGGGGGAAGGTAGCATGGCAAAGACCACGGAAGCGCCCAACGCTGCCAAAAAGACCAAAAAACCGATCAGTTGATTTTGTTCAAGGGAGATAAGAAAGCGTTTCAGAATAGGTGGAGCCATAATACCTAATAATCAATCTTGAGCTTAGTTGCTACCATTGTAGCCGTTATTGAGAGAGTTAGGGGGTTTCCCTGTTTAGATCACAATTTCACTCAACATATTACCTTCTTCTATTTCTAGTTAAATCGCGCTCTAATCTATCAAAAAAGAGGATAAATGAAGATATATCGCGAAGTGGCTGAGTTATTATATTAAAGGCTGCAAAAACCTGACCCAAAAGTGTTCTACTTGTTATTATTACATCGTTATCCCGTAGTAATACCGCTTGGGGAAAGTCTCCTTCTAATACCAAGGAGCGTGGACTCAGCTTTTGAGTAACTATCTGACCCACATCGGTGTCAAACCTCATCAATGTGACTTCATTCCGTTTAATTCTGAGGCCATCACCACTGGGTAAGATAGCCACTAAATCCAAAAATGTACTCCCACTGGGAAGTTGAACACTACGCAATTGATTCCCTGATGGAAGATTTTGAACGAGAACACGCACAGTGATTGTTTGCTGAGTTAAATTAGTGTTAGCGATTAAGGCCCGATCATAATCTCGGGCTGTTTCTGTGTTTAATCGTTTAACAATAATCGTGTCTCCTCCTTGAAGACGAACATTAGGGAGACTTTTTCCCGTTATCAGAGGGGTATAAAGATCAATTGTTTCTTCAAGGACGGTTCCATCAATCAGAGTCCGACGAACAACGACTGAGCGTAAGTCTGCTTGTTCCGTTCCTCCCCCTGCCGCCGTAATGATACTGTTTAAATTAGCCGCCTGACTAAAGGCATAGTATCCTGGGCGGATAATTTCTCCTATGATTGTTAATTCTACCGGACGGACTCCTGCTAAAAGGGCGATCACTTCGGGTTCTTCTTGTAAGAACTTTTGACCTAGTTCATAAGCGACTTTCGTTTCCACTTCATCCAAGGTCATTCCTAGTACGGTAATGCGACCTAAAATCGGGACAAAGAGATTTCCTTCTGGATCTATTTGTCCTGCAAAGGAAAATTCTGAAAAATCCCGCACATCAACCCGAATACTATCCCCAACATCTAGTCGGTAAAGATTAAACTGTTTGGAGGTAATGGGGTCAAAATTCGGGGGAAAATTTGTTTGAGGAATCAAATCTTTGGGGCGAAAGGTTGGATTCGGCGTTGGGGGAGACACTAAGCTATCTTCAGAGACAGATTCTCCTTGGCTTCTAGCGGCAGGAAGCCACAGCCAGGCATTCATCGCCCCAATCAGTAGGCCACTAAGGGTAATTTTGAGACCCTGTTGACAGACTTTCATCAATTCCTTCATACACCACACTCCATAGAAACACTACCCTATCATATCTTTTAACCTTTTTCTGTTGAAAGGAGAAAAACTTGAGTTTCTAAGGCTGTTTGAACTTGCTCAACAATTGACTCGGCTAAGGTTTCTTGATCATCTAGGGAGCTTAGGGGATCAATCAGAAGTTGAATACTAACACAGATCCAAGGCATTCTTTGACCCTTAATTTGAGCCAGTTGGTCACGCCAAAACCAATCGGAAGGATGAGAGCGCCCCCCACCTGGCCAAGCGTACCATTGCATAACCGCAAAGGTTTGACGATTCCATGCTTGGAAAAAACGGGCTTTGACCAAGGATTGAGCTTCCGTTTTCACGGTTAAGGTTCTAATCTTGCCTTTTTTCCATTTTTCTACGCCGTCAATTCCCGACCATTCTACATAAGGGCGACTCCACATCGTATAAGGTTTCGCTCGTTCTACCCCTTGGGGTAAAAGCTTCAAGATCATTTCTTGTTCTGAGTCATTCTTCAGAATTTGGAAAGACCATCTAGCATTGTCCAGACGTATTTCTTGCTGGCCAATGGATTGCCATTGAGGAAGTTCAATCCCTGTTTTCCTCATTGCTAATAAATTTTCGTAAGCTGCGACAGAAGGAGCTTCTTCCCACTTCCATTGACCTTGGAAATAACTAGGAAGCGCCATCCCTGCCATCATGACAATTAAGCTAAAGAGTAGAACAAAGCGTACCCACGGCAGCCTTCGTTTCGGTGACATAATAGGGGGAGAAGAAACTGTATCTGATTGTAGATTATTCATCGTTATCCATCTCCTGGGCAACTTGAGTTGAAAGATCACGATTAACCCATCGGTTGAGACCCACAATGAACAATAACATAATGGCAGAGTAAATGTCTCCGCCAGTTCCTTCATGGAGAGAGTCAAATGCTCCGTGTCGCCCTAAACCGTGAAACATCGCTAACAAAGCATTACGTACAATATTAGCACTGACACTGATTACACTAGCGCCCAAGAGCATAAAAAGGACTTTTTTGCCATTGTTAATTGTTCCTGACCAATGGAGCAGAATCAGGGTGACATAAAGACTGGTAAAGAGCATTTTTAAACCCGCACAATAGGGGGCAACTTCTACCGATTGTCCGTTAACTTGCAGGTAAATATCGCTTACTGAGACACTAAAACCTGCTTGCATTAAGATAAATCCCGCCACGTTAGCAATAAATTTTTGTAACGGTAGGGTGAAGGGAGTAATTAAATAGGGAATTGAGTTCGGTGTCCCTAAAAAAACGATGAGAAGGGGAAACCATTGTAATTTTAGCCCGTCCATTCCTTTAAAACACAGACAGAGACTGGTCAGTAACAGAGGAAAAGACAAAAAGGCAAATTCGGAAACACCTGTCAGGTAAAAGATAACGCTCAGTGTCAAGAGCGCCAGTCCCAAGGGATGACAAGTATCTGGCAGTTTTGCCCAATGTCGGCGATTGAGCCAAATTACATAAGCGCTGTAGGGAAATCCAATCAGGGCATGACTAAAGTACTCATGTTCTGTACCGATGGTCTTATTAAGCCAACCATCTAGCCAATAGTTAAACATGGGTAGATAGAGGATGGTGATCAGCGCACCTAAGAGCATCATCTGCCAGTTCTGCTCTATCCAAGTGGGGAATTTTGATGAGCGTTGCATTATATTTAACAGATACTTTATGGTATGGTTTTTTGATAACTTATGATAACTCATGTTGAGAGAGACGGATCAGGGAATATTCATTAAGTCCCTAACTAACCTGAGTTTGGGTTTAGGAAGAGAGGGGGGAGTGTGGGGAAGAGGAGGAAGTGTGGGAAGAGGGAGGAGATTTAACCGTCAAAATTAGCTTGATATAGCACTATAATTCTGAGAGCGCTTTTCGGGTTATCTGCTCAATTATATCTAAGGTAATTCTTTCTTCTCTTAAATCATCTCTTAGCCACAATAAATATTCCACATTACCTGCTGGTCCCTTGATGGGAGACGGGACTAACCCACCATAGCGCCATCCTAACCCCTGAGCCGTTGTTAACACCCGATCAATAGCCTCTGCTTGATCTTTGGGATCTCTGACAACCCCTTTTTTGCCGACCCGCGATCGCCCTACCTCAAACTGGGGTTTCACCAGTACAATCACTTCTTTGGGGGGTAATAAAAGCGCCCACAGGGGATCTAGTACCTTAGTTAAGGAAATAAATGATAAGTCCATGACTCCTAAATCGGGTTGTGGTTGGTCTTGATAAAGGTCTTCTGGGGTAAGGTAACGAAAGTTAGTCCGTTCTCTGAGAATAACTCGTGGATCTTGTCTTAATTCCCACGCTACCTGTCCATAGCCCACATCTATCCCATAGACTTGTTTTGCTCCTTCTTTTAATAAACAATCGGTGAACCCTCCTGTAGAAATGCCCCCATCTAAGCAGATACGCCCATCTACGGCGATTTTAAAGGCATCTATGGCTTTTTTGACCTTTTC
>JBFRWQ010000311.1:0-2569 GCA_051439665.1 Microcystaceae cyanobacterium
GAGATGAGAGTGCAGCAACAGTTCTACAAGAAAGTGCGACTCAGTTACAAGTTGGGGAACAATTAAGCGAAGCACAACGGAAGAAAACTCGTATTGCTTCTAAAACGGTTCTCCAAGATCCTTAGAAGCGACATCTGCAATTCTCTAAGGTAATATTTCAGTAGTCATAAGAGTGGGGGGAGAATGAATACCTCCCCATCAAAAAACTTGTCCCTATTGGCGACAAAATCAATTAGTCTAAACCTGCGTATGAAATTAATGATTAAGCTTTCCCTAATCCTCAATATTGTCGTCCTTGTCCCTGTTTGTTTTGGCATCATTTCTAGGGCAAATTGGGCGCAGAGGAGTTATGGGGTTTTTAGTCCATCTCAAGGGATTTTACTCTCCATCTATTTGGCAATTGGCATCGCATCAATTACTTTATTATTGATCAATGATCTAAAATATGTATTTTCATTGCTGTCCGTTCAGGTGATTTATAAGGTAACAACACCTTTTACTGTTGGTACATTTGAGAATCCAGTTGTCATCAGTAATCTTCTAATTGCAGCTTTTCATTCCGTATCATTAGCTTTAATATTTAAAGCCGTCTATCTTACCGATCAACCAAAATATTAAACGGTGACAAAAAAGGAGTAAAAACAGGCAGGATGATGTACAATTAGGAGAGAATTAGTCACTGAGTAACTGAATAACTATCTATGTCCTTTAATTTTCAGGAAATTATAGCTAAATTACATGAATTTTGGAGCAATCAAGGCTGCTTAGTTGCTCAACCCTACGATACGGAAAAAGGGGCAGGTACAATGAGTCCTCATACCTTCTTACGGGCAATTGGACCTGAACCTTGGGCTGTCGCTTATGTAGAACCTTGCCGTCGTCCTACTGATGGGCGCTACGGAGAGAATCCTAACCGTTTTCAGCACTATTTTCAATATCAAGTCTTAATTAAGCCCTCTCCTGATAATATTCAAGAAATTTACCTTGATTCTCTACGAGTTTTAGGTATTCGTCCTGAAGACCATGATATTCGCTTTGTGGAAGATAACTGGGAGTCTCCCACTCTGGGTGCGTGGGGAGTCGGTTGGGAAGTGTGGTTAGATGGGATGGAAATTACTCACTTTACCTATTTTCAGCAATGTGGAGGAATTGATTGCCGCCCTGTCTCCATTGAGATAACTTATGGATTAGAACGCTTGGCTATGTATTTGCAAGAAGTAGATGCGATCGTTAAGATTAGATGGAACGAACACATAAACTATGGAGAAATCTTTTTACAAGGGGAAGTGGAACAATGTACCTATAATTTTGAAGCCTCTGATGCAGAATTATTGTTTAAATTATTCGCTTTATACGAACAAGAAGCCAAACAACTGATAGAAAGGGGTTTAGTCTTACCTAGTCTCGATTATGTACTAAAATGCTCCCATTCCTTCAATCTTTTAGATGCTAGAGGTGTGATTGCTGTAGCAGAAAGAACTCGATATATTGGCAGAATTCGTCATTTAGCAAGGGAAGTTGCTAATTTATACCTACAGCAACGGGAAAGGTTAGAATTTCCCCTGAAAAAATAGGGTTGTATTCAGAAGTTTAACAGCAGAAGGCTTGCAAAAAAATTCTAAGAAAATCTGAGAAACTTTCTAAGAAAATCTTAGATTATGGGCTGGTGCGATCGCTAAATGGGTCTTCAATTATTTGTTAAGCTTAAAGGGTTAATCCTACTTATCGGACTTGCTACAGTATGGCTGTAAAAAAACAATTCTCTAGCTTTCAAGAACTTCTCGCTAATACATCTACCCCTGTATTGGTGGACTTTTACGCAACTTGGTGTGGTCCTTGCCAGATGATGTCCCCTATCTTAGAACAGGTCAGCGTTCATCTCAATAATCAGATACAGATTGTTAAAATTGATTCTGATAGATATCCGGTGTTAGCAAGTCAATATGGGGTTCATGCGTTACCTACCCTAGTTTTTTTCAAAAATGGTCAACCCCACGGTCGTGTTGAAGGAGTTGTTAACGCAAATCAACTGATACAACAAATTCAGCAATGGATGGCGGGTTGAGGATTAAGGTGAGAGTTGATAAATTCTAAGAGAATTTGACGATGAATGGGGACTAACAGTCTATATCCTTGCGCTTTTTCTGAATAACATTTCCCCTGTTCAATTTCTGCCACCGATACCATCGCCATATCATACCCTTCATTTAAGCTAAGTTGGTCTAAAGGAACGGTTAAAGGGGCATGAAAGACATAGCGATAGGCATCTTCGTCATCATACTGACCAAAAAATGAAAATTTGTCGGCTTTATAATGAACTTCTTCCCAAATCTCTCGATAAATTGCCTCTTCTGGGGGTTCTTCAGGTTCAATATGTCCCCCAAACATCGTCCATTGGTTAGGAAAAACAATATGAGGAAAATTATCCCGCAATTGTAGCAAAAATCTGTTCTCTCGATAGAGAATTGCGATCGCACCGCTGCGTCGTGGTTTACTTGTCATTTTGTTTATGGGGGAAAAAGAGATCATCAGGGAAAGGAGATGGACTAGGTTGAGGATCAGATGTTGT
>JBFRWQ010000312.1:0-8495 GCA_051439665.1 Microcystaceae cyanobacterium
GGATGGAAGATTTCATCATCCCATTGGAAGGATTTAAGAAACTGCATTGAACACTTTGACGTTCATACCAAAGTGACAGAAAGTAAATATGATCTTTTTAGGAGACGATGGAGTTATAGACTGCGTATATACAAAGCTAAATTGCGTTCCTTAGTTCAGCCGAATTGGTTACTTTAAGTTGCTTTTCTGGCCAGACAAAGGCGTTTGTTGCACTGATTTGTATATAATAACGCCTTTCTCTGAACCCTCTACAGTCAAATAATTTTCCACTACCTTAACCTTAGCCTCATTCCTCAACCCTTCTGATCCCGTTACGACTAAAGACTGTCCTAAACAATAATTCAGTAAAATACTTAAGTATGCAAAATACTTTCTAAGTTGACTATAGTTTCCCGTCTCCTCAGAAGTATGAATTTTGAATTCTAAATGGTGATGGACAGGTTCTATGTCGAATTTACCTGAGTTTGGCATAATGTAATGATTGTTTCTCTTATGGTTAGCCTTGAGTTTCCCGATGAAATTTTTGCCTATTTCTTGGATCACCTTATTTTTAAGCGTTTTGATCCTAATTTTTCTAGACAGTACTCCTGTTCGTTCCCAATCAGAAGAATTACCCCCCAACCCGTTAGAATTACCTGTTAGTGATCCCCTTCTCCCTGGGATTGAGCGCCCGATGACTCCTTTTGAGCAGCGAATATTAAGAGATAAATTAGCAGAAATGACCTTAGAAGCCCAAAGGGAGATGGATCAGGGAAATGCAGCAGAGGCTTGGGAAATTTGGTACAAAGAATTAAGATTATGGCAAAAATTAACCACTGTAGAAGAAGTACAAGCGCTAGGAAGAATTGGTAAAGGTGCGTGGGATAGGGGGGAAGCAGAACAAGTACAAATTATTACCCAAAGATTGGCAAAGATTCAGCAAGAAAATATTGATAATAATACCTTAACCCCTGACTTATTATCAGCATTAGCAATCGCTTATCAAAATATTCGAGAAATTAATCAAGCCATTTTTATCGAAGAAGAACTATTAAAAATTGCTCAAGAGACTCAAAATAAAGAGGCTGAAGAAACGAGCTTAAAGATATTAGGAGAGTTATATTTAGCTAAATTTGATTATCCCCAAGCATCAATCGTCTATGAGAAACTACTAACCGCAGCCCAAGCAGCAGGAAATACTTATGAGGAAGGCATTTATTTACAGAGATTAGCAGAGATTTATACCCAAGCTTCTCAACCAGAGAATGGGATTAAAATTAAGAAAGACTTAGCAGAGAGTTATTTAGCTGAACGAAAACTTAATCTGATCCCTAATATTAGAATTTCCATTGCAATGGACTATGAAGCGCTTGATCAATTAGAATTTGCCAGTCAAAATTATCAAGAAGCATTTGCCCTTGCTTGGTCATTAGAACAATTTGGGGCAGCAGGAGATGCCTTAAAGAAATTAGGAAAACTTTATGAGAGAACCGAACAGATTGAATATGCTTTACAAATTTATCAAGAATTGCTCAAAGTTGAACAGGCATCTTATAATTATTATGGACTGATGGAAACTTACGATAGAATTGGCTTAATTTATCAAAATAATAGTCAGTATGATGCAGCGCTAGTTGCTTTTAATCAAGGGTTAGAACTTGCTCGCTCAATTAATTATAAAGAGGGATATTTTTTAACTAAACTTCAAGAAGTCAATTTGCAAAAACAGGGAATTGATCTCAATGAGTTAGAAGATCAATAATGAACTAACTTAACTTGTGTAGAGCAATGAGCGATTTAAAGAGTTCAATTTTACTCTTTACTTACTATAATAAAAAAGGAATGGGTAGAACATCAATCTTTGGCACAATTGAGATCAAGACTATCTACAACACCCACCTTGAAATCAATTTCAAGGCTAATATATGGCGTTCAATAAATTGAACTATATAGATCTGATACCAGATTCTGATTATCTACCCCAGTTACCATTAACGATATGATGTTCACCTTCTTCCTACACTTTTATTTCAGATCAGAAAAGCTAAACTATTGCCATGTTAGCCAAGCAAAAATCTGTTCAACAGTCAAGACTAAATCTAACTCTGATAATAAAGGAAGTTTTGAATTGTGACGATAGTATTGTACTTTTTGTTCAGGAAAAACAACCAAAATACTTTCATCATCAGGATCAATTAACCAGCCAATTTCGGTTCCGTATTGAGAACAATAAAGTAGTTTCCTTAAAACTTTTGTTGAAGATTGATCAGGTGATAAGATTTCAATCACCCAGTCAGGTGCAATCTCAAATCGGTTGGCAATTGTTCCACTTTCACTAACAGGTATATTGTGCCATTTAAAGACGGCTATATCGGGAATGATTGAATCTCCTCCAAAACTACAACGAAGTTCAGAAAATCCATAGGCAATTTTCTTGGTTTCTCCTACTGCATTAATCACAGTACACAATTTTGATTGTAAATGACTATGTTCTCCTTGTGGCATTGCTTTTGGCTGAATCTCTCCTTGAATGAATTCAGATGCAGGTTTTGTTTCTGGTAATTCTAGAAATTTAGATAAACTAATTGGGAAGGTTGTACTGCCAATCATAGGAATAATAATTCTGATTAGATATCTTTGATGATAGCAAAAGTCACGGTTAAGACAATTAACAATTGGTCAGTCAATATGTAATACTGTTTGGTTTGTTGGTTATCTGTTTTTTAATTATAGTAAACGCCATAGCTGTTTGAGTCGATTTAATAATTCTTGTTGACGTTTTTTAATAATATCAGGTGTCCATTGTTGGTATTTCAGCACTTGAACAGTTAAAGCGAATACTGCAGTTGGAGAATTAAAGTATTTGTCTTTTTTTTGAGCAAAATCGTAATTTTGTGCGCTGCTATTTTTACGACGGGATAATAATACTAAATTGCCGAGACAATGCACATATTGTTTTCTTTGTTGATCAGAAAACAACTGTTTCCATTGACTATCAGATTTAGGATTTTGCGGTAGAATATGCTCAATCGTAATAACATTATAACTATTATAATTAGGAATGCCATCAGTGAGTGAGGTATCAAGACGAAATAAGACATATCGATCAACATTTTTAATTCCATATAAGTTTCCACTTAAGGTATTAATTATCTCTTTTTGTTCTTCATCAGTTAATTGTAAAGGTGAATCTAAACAATATAAATCTTCTTGTTGCTCAATTGTTTTTAAAAGATCAGCATAGCGTTTAATTCGTTTAGTGCGATTAACTTTCATAATCATTAAACCAGCAGCAAGACGTTCCAAATCAGTAAAAAAGGCTAGTAATTTATCAACCTTAGAACGATTATTTCTTAAATAAAGAAGCGCAGGAGGAAGCCAATCAGAATTATCAATATATTTAAACCACCTAAATAATTGATTAATTTTTTCTGATTTTCCCTCATCATTATCACTAAAAGTGTGTTTTTGAATGTCATCAAAAGCATTAGCAAAAGGCTCTAAAACCTCATCAAAAAATTGACTTCGATCACTAACTGTTTCTAAAACATATTGCCGAAATTCTTCAATGACTTTCTGACTTAATTTACTTTTTCGGTAAATCATCCGAATATGAGAAAATAATTCAGTAAAAGGCTCTCTTCCCAGTGAATCTTCTAAATCTTCCCATTTTCTTGTATATTGATCTTCATCTAAGTTTTCTTGGCTAGAAATTGCACCAATAATATCAGCTTTTAAAATATCTGTAATTGATAAATTTAATCCTCGATCATTAATAACTGAAAAAATTCGGTAAGCAGACTCAAAATCTGGTGTGGAAACTGCTACTATATAACATCTCTGCAAAATGAATTGTGTCAGACGTAACTTTTGAGATTCTTGTGGTAGTTTTTTATCTACTTCCTGTAATAGAACTTGTGTATTTCTAATGATATTTTGTTTAGGCTCAGAAAGAGTCTTCAAAGACAGATTATTAATCTCTTCCAGTTTTTCTGTTGTTTGTATATATTGTTTAAAAAATTCACGATCACGTTCCCTTAGATATAAACGAGGTCTTGCTGACGTTCCTGCGTCCTCATCTTCTGGCTGACATATATACTTGGTTAAATTCTCATTATTTCTTAAATGTCGCAAGACAGCAAACAGAATTGTCAGGGTAATTAATCTTTGTTGTCCATCAACTACTTCTGAGTCAGGTTGATCTAAGGGTTTAATTAGTACAATATTTCCTAAAAAATAAGGAGACACAGATTTAATATCTGATGAATTATCTCCCATCGCATCAATTAAATCATCTAGTAATCTTTCAGCTTTTTCTGTTTCCCAAGCATAGGGACGCTGGTAATTGGGAATATTAAAGGAAAATTGATCGCTAAAAATATCTTTAAGGGGATAGCCTGCGCCATCAATTTGAATCGCTGCCATTTTATTCACTGCTTAAATATGTCATTAGTTAAATAATAACATAACCTCATCCTCAATCTCAATGAACCTTAAATTTTTATTTCTGAAGATAAACTAGGAATTTATCAATGATATTAAAATTGTAACCATAGTTAGGGATCAATAAGTTTTGCTAAAATCTGTCCAGTAATCACCCAGAAATCTTAATCTAAAAGGCAAGCCATCTTCTATGACTACCATTGAACGCACAGGCATCGGATTACATTCAGGGCAACAAACTACTGTCCGTATTACTCCTACAGAACAGGGAAAAGGGCGCTATTTTATCAGAACAGATTTACCTAATAATCCCCAGATCCCTGCTACCGTCGAAGCAGTTGATCAAACCCTTCTCTCTACCGAATTAAAAGCCAATGGCGCAACCCTACGCACAGTAGAACACCTTTTAGCTTCCTTAGCTACCTGTGGGGTTAATGATGCTCAAATTGAAGTGGATGGGGCAGAAATTCCTCTCTTAGATGGATCAGCTAAACTATGGATAGAAGCCATACAGGAGATGAAAGCAGAAGAATCTGGCCTTTCTCTCGGTACAGCGATCGCTTCTCCAATTTGGATCTACGAAGGAGATAGTTTTGTAGCCGCCCTTCCTTCCCCAGATACCCGTTTCACCTACGGTATTGACTTTGCTTATGCCCCTATTGGTAATCAGTGGTATAGTTGGAGTCCTGAACAGGAAAGCTTTGGCGATGCGATCGCTCCTGCTCGTACATTTGGACTAGCGGATCAAATTGAACAGTTACAGCAAGCAGGTTTGATTAAAGGAGGGAGTTTAGAAAATGCTTTGGTTTGCGATCGCAAAAAATGGTTAAACCCACCCCTGCGCTTTGCAAATGAACCAGTTCGTCATAAGATATTAGATTTAGTGGGAGATTTAAGTCTGTTGGGGACAATACCCCAAGGACATTATCTGGCTTATAAAGCAAGTCATAAACTCCACGTTAAACTGGCTAAGGCATTGCGAGAGCGCTTATCATGACAACGGCAACAAATTCCTCACACCTAACGACATCTACAACAGACTCCCCCCTCAAAACCACATTTACCGCCGAAGAAATTCAAGAATTATTACCTCACCGTTATCCCTTTGCATTGGTGGATCGAATTATTGATTATGTGCCTTCAGAAAAGGCAGTCGGTTTAAAAAATGTTACCATCAATGAACCTTTTTTCCCTGGTCATATTCCTGGTCGTCCTTTAATGCCAGGGGTTTTAATTGCTGAAGCAATGGCGCAAGTTGCAGGGGTGATCTTAACTCAAATACCCAATGTAGAAGGCGATTTTTTTGCCTTTGCTGGAATTGATAAATTACGGTTTCGTCGTCCTGTTGTGCCAGGGGATCAATTAATTATGACAGTAGAATTATTAAGCTTTAAACGAGGCCGTATTGCCAAAACACAAGCAGAAGCAACAGTAGATGGACAACTAGCAGCTAAAGGAGAAATGTTATTCTCTCTCTTAGACTAAGATATGAAAATTATTCTTTTTGTCAATCTCTGTTCAAGGTTTTAACTGATAACTGACATGACCGATTTAGGCACATTATATGGTATCAGTGTTGGCACAGGCGATCCCGAATTAATCACAGTTAAAGGATTGAAAAGATTACAACAATCTGAGGTAATTGCTTTTCCCAAAGGACTTAATGATTCAGTTGGATTTGCCCAAAAAATTGTCACCCCTTGGTTAACTTCAAAACAGCAATTACTTCCCCTTGATTTTCCTTATGTTCAAGATGAAACTAAGTTAAAAAATGCGTGGCAAAGCGCTGCTAAAACTGTTTTATCATACCTGAAAAAAGGTCAGGATGTGGCTTTTGTTTGTGAAGGCGATATTAGTTTTTATAGCACTTTTACTTACTTAGCCCAAACCTTACAAACCCTTGATCCAGAAATTATTATAGAAACGATTGCAGGGGTTTGTTCCCCGATGGCTATGGCTTCTGTGTTAGGGATTCCTTTAACCCGACAAGATCAATCTTTGGCGATTTTACCCGCTTTATACCGATTTGAAGAGTTAGATAGGGTTTTAAACTGGGCTGATGTTATTGTTTTAATGAAAGTTGCTTCTGTTTATGAAAAAGTCTGGCAAATTTTGGCAAAACGTGGATTGTTAGAACAAGCAAAAATTGTTGAAAGGGCAACTTTACCTGAACAAAAAGTTTATGATAATTTACAGGATTTGCCACAATTAAAGTTATCTTATTTTTCTGTGTTAGTTATTGTTAATAGTGTAGATTAGAGACAAGGTTTGTAGTAAGCCCTTGAGGGGGATGTCTCAGGGCTAAAGCCCCTACTCCGAACTTATTGCTATAATCAGAGTCCCCCTTATTAAACGGTTTTGGTTGTCAATATAAGATGAAACTGCTCTTTTTAAGCAATGGTCACGGAGAAGATTTAATCGCTACCCGTATCATCGAACAAATTCAAAAAATCTCTAATTATCCCCAAATTGCAGCCTTACCCATTGTTGGTGAAGGCCATGCTTATCAGAAATTGAAGATACCTCTGATCGCAACGGCTCAAAAAATGCCTTCAGGTGGCTTTATTTACCAGGATAGACGGGAATTATGGCGAGATATTCAAGGGGGACTTTTAGGGCTTACCTTTAATCAGTTTAAAGCAGTGCGTCAATGGGGACAAGATGGGGGAAAAATTGTGGCAGTAGGAGATATTGTTCCTTTATTTATGGCATGGTTTAGTGGGGGAGAGTATGGATTTGTCGGGACGGCTAAATCAGAGTACTATATCCAAGATGAAACGAGATGGTTTCAAAAATATCTTTCTTTGGAATTTCTCTTTGGCTCAATTTATTTTCCTTGGGAACGATGGTTAATGAAAGATCAGCGCTGTTGTGCTGTTTTCCCCAGAGATCCTTTAACTGCTAAGGTTTTACAGTCTAAGTCTATTCCTAGCTACGATTTAGGCAATCCGATGATGGATGATATTGGCCAAGCAACTCTTCCTACGTCTCAACCTTTTTCACCTCATTTAATTATCTTATTGTTACCTGGTTCGAGAGCGCCTGAAGCACAACGCAATTGGGAATTGATCTTAACGGCGGTAGAGGATACGATACAACAGTTTAGGGAGCAATCATTGGTCTTTTTAGCAGCGATCGCACCTAGCCTATCTTTACCTTCCTTTCAAGATATCTTATTGGCTCAAGACTGGCAATCTACTTCAGCAGACGGGTTAGAGATTCCTCTCAACATGACTCAAGTTAGAATATTTGGCAAAAATAAGGCTAAATTAATGTTAAGTCAACAAGATTATCCTATTTTTCTTCAATTATCCCATCTAGGCATTGCAATGGCTGGTACAGCGACTGAACAATTTGTTGGACTGGGTAAACCTGTTTTTACTTTTCCTGGCGCTGGTCCTCAATTTATCTATCGCTTTGCTGAAGCACAAACTCGACTGTTAGGGAAATCAGTTATTTTATTAGATAATCCAAAACAGATAGGACAAAAGATCGAAAATATATTAAATAATCCCTTGGAACTCGAAAAAATTGCAAGTAATGGGGTAATGCGAATGGGTAAAGAGGGAGCATCCCAACGCATTGCCACAAGTTTACTGGATATTTGGTAAATGAAGGATGAAGAATGAAGAAGGAAAAATGAAGAATGAAGAAGGAAAACCCTTAACTCTAGTAGATATTAGGTTGTCCACAATTCATAATTCATAATTCATAATTCATAATTCATAATTCACAATTCACAATTCACAATTCATAATTTAACTAAAGACGAAATTAGCTGCGGTTAACTCAGTAGAATTAATACCATTAAGTACAGCAATCTCTTGGCCAAAGGTTTCAATCACTGTATCTGTACCTTCTTGAATAAGGTTGAAATCATCAGAGTCAAAAGACAGACTGGTAGCAGCCAACCCAATGACATCCCCTTCATCAGTATTGAAATCAGCAATAATATTACGTCCTGCTGTAAAGACATGATTATCATCCTCAGAGAGCCAGAATTGATCCGTACCAGTTCCCCCTGTAATACGGTTATTTCCTTCTCCTAAACCAAGGAAGAAGATATCATCATC
>JBFRWQ010000313.1:0-12191 GCA_051439665.1 Microcystaceae cyanobacterium
GTGTATAAGAGACAGACTCAGTTCAATTAATCTTACAAAAATATCAACAAAACCCTGAATGGATCATAGATAATAAAAACTTTAATCGAGTAAAGTTACAATCTAGTATCAATCAAGTCACTTCCGCATTAAAACAGAAACTCTTACAAGCTTGGCAAAATTATTTAGATCGCAATATTCCCCGTCTCAACCAAGATTTACTCAATATTCTGTATCAAGTTAGTGAGTTTCAACCAGCCATTAAGCAAATTAATCAACTAAACATTCAAATTAACCGAGACGTAATCCCAAAATATCGACAACAATTTGATAACACTGAACGATTAATTCAACAATTAAATGAGACATGGAATACCTTGAACGCCGAAAATTTCCCAGAAGATGTGTTAAAATTCCTCAAAGCGGCAGGAAGCAATACAGGAGCATCCTTTGACCTATTAACCCCCTCTGTAGAAACATGGATCAAAGAACGTAACTTATCCAATACCTTACGCATTCGACTAAAGTAAACTACCATAGTCAGATCAAAGATATGGTGCAACGGATCAAATAAAGCGCTCTCCCGACCTATTCCTTAAGATCATGTCGGGAGAGTTGTGTCTGCAAAACTAGGTCTATTTGCAGATTTATTGCCTAAAGCCTATTTACTGTGGTTTTACTGCTTAACTTTGACTGACTTTGACGCTCTGTTCTTCTTTTTGCTGATAAGCTTTAGCAGACGCACGAATCCAAATAGATGCAGCGTAGGTAAAGGGAACGATCGCAAATCCTAAACCCGTAAGAATCGGATGCTGACGAGTCACTGCAAAATTAACAAGCGTAAAAATGATGATGCCACAGTAGATTAGGCCAACGAAGGGTAATCCTAATACCAGGAGGGCGAATTTTGTATCTTTATCCATAGGTCAATTGATTAAGCCAATCAAGATATTCTATCTTTACCCTAAAAGAAAATTCCCTCAACAAATCTAGAGAAAATAAGTAATTTTGCAAAATGATAACAATTCGCTATAATATCCACTATTCATTTTTTATGATTGATTGACTTTTATCTATGAATTGGACAAAAATTAATCCGATTTGGATTAAGCGAACCTTTATTGTTTGCAGTTTAATCACTGTAGGCATTTTTTTAATCAATTTCTATCTCGTCGGATTCGGAGTTTATGGGGATGGAACTGGCTATTATGCCCCTATGCGATCGCTTTTCTTTGATGGTGACTTTAAAGTAACCAATGAGTATGAATTTTATGCCAATTCTGTTTCTAAGTTTGGGGCAACCGCTCGCACCACTTATCCGTTACCAGAATATAGTAAATATACCATTGGTTTAGGATTAATTCTCTTTCCCTTCTTTTTATTAGGACATTTTTTCACCTTATTATTACAAGGAATTGGCTTTTCGATTGAAGCCAACGGGTTAACTTGGCCTTATGAATTATTTTATTGTCTAGGTAGTATAACTTTTGGCATTATCGGGTTAATCCTTTGTTATCGAGCAGCTTGTCGTTTTTTTAGTCAGACAGCCGCTTTAATTGCCTTAGTAGGGGTATGGTTTGGTTCACCATTAGCCTTTTATTTAACTATCGAATCTTCCATGTCTCATGCCGTTTCTCAAGGATTAGTTTCCTTATTTCTCTATTTATCAGTAGTGACACCTTGGCTCAAGCAACGGCGCTTGCAGATTTTATTAGGACTTATTTTAGGCTTATCGGTCTTAGTTAGACCCCAAAATGGATTATTTTTAGTTGTCCCCATCATCTTAGGCTTCTTTGAGCCATTATGGTTTGAGGAAATTACTTTCACAAAGCTGAAAAAAGCTCTCTTTGATTCGACTTACTTAAGCGCTATTTTGCTCATCTTAGGAGTCATATTTGTTTCTCAAATGCCTCAATTTTTTGTTTATCTTTCCCAATATGAAACCGTGGGAAATATTCCCTATCTTCGTGAAGGGGCTGACGAAGGATATGGGGCAAGTTTTAATTGGCTACAACCTAAATTATTATCGGTTTTATTCTCTGGTTTTCGAGGTTTATTTATTTGGCATCCTTTATTACTTTTGGGTATTATTGGCCTAATTTTAAGCTTCCGTCAATTTCCCCTAATTGCAGGCAGTTTAGGAATCGCTTTTGGCTTACAAGTTTATTTAATTGCATCATGGTGGAGTTGGTGGCAAGGGGCTAGTTTTGGGGGCAGAATGTTTAGTAATTGCACCTTTATTTTTGTATTCGGGTTAGCGGCCTTGTGGGATTACCTTCAGCGCCACACTAAGTTATTAATTCCCCTTGGAGTCACCCTCTTCTTTATTTTTTGGAATGGTTTATTAGTCTTGCAATATGAATCGGGTTTAATTCCCCCAGAAGAAGCCGTTTCGATTAAACAGCTACTAATGAACCAGTTTTCAGCCATTCCTTACTTTATTAACCATGTTTTTAATCGTTAAGGGGAATTAGGGCTAAAGCCCAACAACAACTGATACCCACTGTGCTTAATCCTTCCGTTTATATGTAATATTTGATACGCAAATTTAGATTATTATTGATAAAATTTATCATTCCTATGAATTTTACTTAAGCTAAGGCGGGATTAGAGAAATGCCGTAGAAAAAACTAGGTCTAAATCCATCAATTAACCAGATTTGACTTATTTGCTACCATTATGAACCCTACTTTGTTCACCTTGAGCAACTTTTGTAAAAAAGACTTGCTAAAAGTGTAGATGTGTGCATAGTTTTTCTCTGTTTTGGGGAATACTTTAAATCATTACAGGAGTCGAACCTCTCTACTGACTTGGTGAAATTTAATCCACAGCATAGACATTTTGTCAAATGTTTGTTACATTACTTAACTAAGTTAGGAGGTGGCAAATAGCCCCTCAAAACGATTCCCAAACCTAAACAAATTTACTCTGAGGACCTTTATTATGTCTCAACCAATGGAATTATCATTAGAGCAGCAATTTAACATCCGTTCATTTGAAAGCCAAGTGCAGAAAATGAGCCGTGAGCAAGCACAGGACTTTCTGATCAAGATGTACGAACAAATGATCGTGCGAGAGAATATGTACAAGTCCTTTATTAAGCATCAATGGGGATTAGAACCCAGTGCAGAAGCTTAAGGTGGACATGACATTAAAATGATCCAAAACAAGTTACAAGCCTCCTTCTTTAGCTTATTTCCCGGTCGTTTGGAAAAAAGCTGGGGATGTTGGGGCGTTTAGTTTGCTAAATCTCAACGAATCAGATTGGATCAATTTGCAAAGAAGTCACAAAAAATGACCATAATTTTATATAGTGGAATAAGTAGGCTTAAACTCGAACTTTTATGTTTCAACGCTGCTTAATTTGCACTGACTTTTCAGATGGTCTGTTTCGACTGGTCAATTTTATTCCCCAACTCGCTAGTAGTGGGTTAAAAAAAATCGTCTTCTGTCATAGTGTCTCTGTGTGGGAAGAGGGGAAAGTAGCAAGAGTTGACGAAGAGAAAATTGCTGAAGCCCAAAACCGTCTCTCCCCAGCGCTTCAATCAGTCCCAGAAGGGGTTGAGGTTAAAATAGAATGTCCCAGTGGTCAACCCGTTGAGAGTATCCTTAAAATCATTGAAACCGAAGAGATTGATGTGGTGATTGGGGGAAGTCCCGTTCGCAGCGCCTTGGAGTCCCGTATGTTTGGCAGTACAGCCATTAATATAGGGAAATCTACCACGAAGCCCCTGATGATCATGCGTCCCCAATTGACTTCCACCTACCTCAATAAAGAGTTAGCCTTACGGTGTGAAAATCTCTGGCGCTATCTGCTCATTCCCTACAACGATGGGGAAGCAGCCAAATATTTACTAGAAAGACTCAAAGAATATGCCAAAAACCAGACAGAGGGTGCATGGAGTCATTGTCTGTTACTGTCAGTGGTGGAAGAAAACATTCGACAACCCGATCTGACCCAAAATCGCCTGGAACAAGCACAAACCAAACTAGAGGAAATTAAACAAGACCTTGAGCAGTATAATATATCAGTTATAACAGAGGTACGGGTAGGAAGCGCTGTCGTAGAAATTTTTGATGCTGCTCTCAATTATGATATTAGTGCCATTGCGATCGCAACGGACTATCGTAAGAATATCCTGTCCTGGACTGTTCCTAGTGTCGTTAATGAGTTATTACAAAGAAGTTGGTTTCCCTTACTCTTTTTCTCTCCCAAACAATAGGGAACTTAGATCCTCTAAGCATGAAAAGAAGTTGAGAAGCCTGAATTGTTGCTAGGATAGAATTAGGTAAAGGGTTAACTTGTATATTTGGGCTGTTGAAAAAATACCTATTGCCTTGCAAGTTTGGTGATTTGTCCCTAAACCTTTAATTTCCTCCCTACTGATTTCTACAGACTAACCATGAGTCACTGGAAAGCTGGTCATAAAATACAAAATGGACGCTATGTGATTGACAAAATGTTGGGTTACGGCGGAGTCGGTGTAACCTATCGTGCCGAGGAAAAGTTGACAGGAAGTCATGTTGCCATTAAAACCCTCAATGCTTTAATCCAAAATGAACCAGATTTTGCGAAACAACAAGAGCGCTTTGTCCAGGAGGCGTTTTGTTTAGCCAGATGTACCCATCCCCATATTATTAAGGTGGAAAATATTTGCCAAGAGCAGCAATTATGGTGCTTAGTCATGGAATATATTGCAGGAGGAACATTACAACAATATGCTCAGTATAAGAAGGGCTTATTACCAGAAGAAGCGCTTAAATACATTCTGCCCATTGGAGAAGCGCTGCATCATATCCATCAACAGGGCTTTATTCATCGGGACGTAAAACCAGGGAATATCATGGTGCGAAAGGCCGATCTGAAGGCGGTTTTAATTGATTTTGGCTTGGCTAGAGAGTTTGTGCAGAATCAAACTCAAACTCATACTAACTCTAGAACGGAATCTTATGCTCCCATTGAACAATACGAAATACGGGCTAAACGAGGGGCTTATACAGATGTTTATGCTCTAGCTGCTACATTATATTACAGTTTAACATTACAATTACCCTTTCCTGCGCCGTTTCGCCAGCAGGGAGCCGCCTTAGTACCACCCAAAGATCATAATCCTGAAATTAGTGATGCAGTAAACGATGTAATTTTATTAGGGATGGAATTAATCCCTGAACATCGTCCCCAATCTATTCCTGAATGGTTAGGACTATTGACTGAAGCAGTCACTTCTTCGACTTCTTCCTCAGAAAGGCTCTCTGTGGGAAGACGTACACAGATACCTGCAGTGACTAGCTCTGAGCCTCTGTCGGAGAAAAAGACAACTCAAAGAGGAGTAACCAACCTACCTCAAAGAGGGGTAACCAACCTACCTCAAAGAGGGGTAACTAACCTACCCTCCAATCCTAGCCCGTCACGGAGGAGAGGACGCGCGGTAAGAACCTCTAAGAGGGTTAGTGCAGCTTCTTCTACTCAGCCACAATTGCTGACCATTGCTAGTAGCGGCGTTGATTATAATCCATTGCAGAAATTATTAATAGATAAGGATTGGCGAGAAGCCGATAAAATGACAGCAATTTTGATTTTAAGACTGACCAAGCGAGAGAAAGCAGCTTGGATTGATGAATCTCACTTAGAATCATTGCCCTGTGAAGATTTTGTTCTCATTGATCGACTGTGGCGAGAACATAGTAAGCAACAGTTTGGTTTCTCAGTGCAAACAGAAATTTACCGTAAATTAGGGGGAGGAGATAGCTATGATGCAGAGATTTGGCGCAAATTTGCTGAAACAGTAGGATGGCGCACTGTCAAAGGATGGCAATCCTATCAAGACTTAAAGTTTTCTCTTAAAGCTCCCCAAGGACATCTTCCCATGATGGGAATGCAGTTTTGGGGGTTTCGAGCATGGATTATTGCGATCGCCAAAAAACTAGATAAGTGCTAAAAAATAGCCTGCTGAATCGGGTAGATCCAACAGGAATCAAGGCTTAATAAGATAAAGCTTACTTAAAGCCGACTGATGCTTGCCAAACAAAAGCAAGTGCTAGGAAAAATAGGGGAATAATCGGTAAAACATCCACTAGGGGATCAAAGATTTGGTAAGCTTCGGGTAACTTTGCGATTAACATGATAGCATCCATGTTTTTTGTATCCTTCCCAACATAATTTTGTTATAGATTAGGGGCATTTTATCATATCTCAGGCAGTTGTACCAAGTAAGGAGTCACTTCGTTCCCATTAAAAATTAACAACATTTGATCTATTTTTTGATTGTTAATTCTCTGAGGGGCTGAATGATACAGGCTAGAAGCCTGTTCTACAGTAGCACAAGCATCTTGCTTGTTAGTTGAATCGTACAGGCTAGAAGTATGTGTTACTGTTTATTGAAGAGAAGGTAAAACGATTCTAAGTCGTATATTCAGCATTAATTTTCACATAGTCATAACTTAGATCACAGCCCCATGCAATTCCTTCACCTGAGCCACTACCGACACAAACCGAAATTAAAACCGTATCCTCTTTTAAATAAGCGCCTTCTGCTGCTTGCTTCATATACTGACTAGCAGCATCTGTGTCATAATCTAAAGGCTGACCATTTTCCATCATCAAAAAATCTCCTAACTTAATTCGTAACTCATCCTGATGAAAAGATACCCCTGCTCGTCCTGCGGCTGCTGCAATACGTCCCCAGTTGGGATCTCGTCCGAAAATGGCTGATTTAACCAAAGAAGAGCCGGCAATAGTTCTAGCAATTCGTCTTGCTGCTTCATCATCCACTGCTCCTGATACTTGAATTTCCATTAAACAAGTTGCTCCTTCCCCATCTCTGGCGATCGCTTTTGCTAAATACTGACATACCTCTGTTAACATTCCTTCTAATATTTGTCCATTTTTATCCATTTCTGTGATAGCAGAGGTACGGGACTGTCCATTAGCTAAAGCAATCACTGTATCATTCGTGCTAGTGTCTCCATCCACCGTAATTTGATTAAAACTTTGATCAACTGCCCGTTTTAACATTTGTTGCCATAAGTTAGTAGAAACCGCAGCATCACAGGTCACAAAACCAAGCATTGTGGCCATATTCGGGTGAATCATGCCTGATCCCTTACAAATTCCCCCAACTCGCACAGGACGACCCTCAATCATGGTTTCTAGGGCAATTTGCTTAGGTACTAAATCGGTGGTCATAATTGATTGTGCTGCTTGATTTCCTCCTTCTGAAGATAAAGCAGTGACAACTTGAGGAATTCCTGTTCGCATGGCTTCCATTTTAATGCGTTGACCAATGACCCCAGTAGAAGCCAAAAGCACATCATTAGGGGAAATATTAAGGGATTTACCCAATAATTCAGCACATTCTACTGCATCTTGCCAACCGAGTTCCCCCGTTGCTGCATTGGCTTGGCCTGAATTGATCAAAATAGCACGGGTACTGGCTTTAGTTTGCAGACGCTGACGACAATAATCCACGCAAGCCGCCCGTACTTCAGTCAGGGTAAAGACTCCTGCTGCGATCGCTTCTACATCAGAGAGAATCAATGCTAAATCAGGCGCTCCAGAGGGTTTTAAGCCTGCGGTAATCCCTGCTGCTTGATAACCTTTGGGGGCGGTTACACTACCGTCTATGGTCTGCCAGTCTGCCATACTTACACTTTTTCCTTTACACAAAACATTCAAGCTTTTATTATCGGTTATGAAAGGAGTTTCCGTGACAGAGTTTAAATATTCTTTAAGATCGGGAATATGGGCTAACAAAGAGAGTCATTGATTACTGTTTACTAATTACTGAATACATGGCACAACTAGAAGTCAAAAACTTACAAAAACAATTCTCGTCAAAAGTAATACCTGTGCAAGATGTTAGCTTGACGGTGGATGATGGGGAATTTCTCTGTTTATTGGGACCGTCAGGTTGTGGAAAATCGACTCTTTTACGCTTAATCGCTGGTTTAGAGAGTCCTACTCAAGGAGATATTTTATTAGGGGGTCAGTCAATTAAGGAAAAACCACCAGGCGATCGCAATATGGCTATGGTTTTTCAAAGTTATGCCCTTTATCCTCACATGACGGCGCAAGAAAATATCGCAGCAGCTTTAAAACTTCGCAAACTCTCTGCTACTGAAATTACTGAGCGCATTGAACAAGCTGCTAAACAATTAAAACTCATTGATCATGATAAAAATTGGCTACCTTATAAACCAGGAAAATTATCAGGGGGACAACGGCAACGGGTAGCCTTAGCAAGGGCATTAGTCCGTAAACCTGATGTTTTTCTCTTAGATGAGCCATTAAGTAATTTAGATGCTTTATTAAGGGAACAGGTAAGAGCCGAATTAAAACACATTTTTAAACAACAAAATCGTCCTGTGGTTTATGTTACCCATGATCAGACAGAAGCAATGACTCTTTCTACTAAGGTGGCTGTTTTATATGATGGGTTGGTTCAACAATTAGATACACCTTACAATATTTATCGGTATCCTGATAATCAGTTTGTGGCGGGATTTGTCGGTAGTCCTCAAATGAATTTGTTACCACTAAAGTGTGATAATAATCAAGCAATTTTAGGCCGATTTAAGGTTAAGCTGCCAGAGATTTCTGATCCCCCTCCACAACAGATTGTCTTAGGAATACGTCCTGAAGATATTATTATTTCTGATGCTTCTAATCCTAATGCTATCTTAAGTCAAGTGATTTTGGTTGAACAATTAGGCAAAGAAAACTTAGTGATTGTACAAATTCAAGACTCAGATTTAAGATTAAGCATTTTATTATCCAATGAACATAATTGGGAAGGGGAGGATTTATCCTTGATCTTTCCTGAAAATGAAATACATTGGTTTAATTGGAATGGAGATCCTGAACAAGATTTGTATCAGCGCTATCGGCTTAATAAGGGGCTTTAGCCCAACAACATCTGATGCAATACTATCCCTTAACAAGAACAAGTGATGGGCTCAGAGGTTAAAATGGGGAAAGTCACCTGAAAGGTTGTTCCTTCCCCTACTACGCTTTCTACTTTAATCTTTCCTTGACAGGCTTGAATACACCGTTGCACAATGGCTAATCCTAAGCCAGTTCCTTGAATTTCTTCCACATTATCAGCACGATAAAAGGGTTTAAACAAGCGCTCTAAGGCTTCTGGTGGAATCCCAATTCCTTGGTCTTTAATCGACATAATCACACAATTTTCTGTTTCGACTAACTCAAAGTGAACAGTCCCTCCTTCGGGTGAATACTTAATGGCATTTCCTAATAAATTATTTAGAATATGACGCAATAAGTTTTCATCCCAAAAACCTTGGGTAATCTCTCCTTGTACTGTAAAAATAATTTGGTGAGTTTCCCTTGCACCTAATTGTAAAGCATTAATGATAGACCGACAAAGTTCTTCAAGATCAAGGGGTTCAAAGGAATATTGCATTCTTCCTGAATCTGCCCGACCAATTAATAAGACTTCATTTAAAATTTGATCCATATCCTTAATGGCTGTCCGAATCATTTTAAAGTAGGAAATCTGCTGCTCTTTACTCAAAAATTCGCTACTATCTTCTAGTAATCCTGCTGATAACAAAATAGTGTTTAATGGATTACGAAAATCATGGGATAGCATAGAAACAAACTCATTCTTTAATTGATTGAGTTCTTTAGCCTTTTCTAATTCTTCGTTTCTCTGTTCTATGCTTTGTTGTAGTTGTAGATTTTTCTTTCTTAATTCTTCATCAGTCTGTTTACGTTCTATGGCATAACAAATTGCACGAACTAATGTATCAAATTGTACCTTACGTTTCACTAGATAATCTTGTGCGCCTTGACGGACTGCTTCTAAGGCTAAGTCGTCGTCATTTGTATTGGTTAGAACGACGATAGGGACTTGAGGAGCAACCTCTAATAAAGGATGAATCGAATGGAGTCCGTAGCTATCAGGTAAGGTTAAGTCCAAAAGGACAATATCGAAATCTCCTTCGTTAAGCTGCTTGATTGCATCTGAAAGCCGTTGACAGTGTATCAACTGGAACTGTTGCCGTTGGGATGTCTTGAGGATTTCCCGAATCAGTCTTGCTTCAGCAAGGTTATCCTCAATAAGTAGCACTTGGATTAGGCTTGTTACAACCATAATGGTCTTGTTTCCTCTACTTTAACCTTAGCGCAAACCGCTCTTTACCTCTATTATATTTTTTAGGTGGTCTTTATTTATAAATTATAATTAGGAAGGAATGATTTATCTTAGTTATTTTCTCAGCATCATAATAGCGATGGCCTCCCTTAATCTTAGCACATCCTCCCTTCAACTTCTCAGTGAGCCTTTTTTACAGTTACCCACGGATAATTCTGTAAATGTCGTTTGGTTCACTGAATTTGAAGGGGTTGAACATCAGGTTATTTATGGTGAACAGTTGAAACAAGTTGTGTTAGCTAACACGACACAGCTAAGTAGGACAAGGGAAGATCAATCTTCCAAGATTATTCCTACCTATTCTGAGGTTACACATAGATCGATTTGGCGACACGAAGCAACCATTGAGAATTTAACCCAAGGTCAACGAATTCCTTACAGAGTAATTAGTATTTCTGAAGAAGACAATGATTTACAAATTATCCGCAGTAAAATTTATTCCCTTTCTCCTTCCCCTAAGAAAGAAACCCCCCTCAAGATTTTACTAACCTCTGATCATCAATTAATGCCAATGGTGGCTGCTAATTTACAAAAAGTCAAGGAAACAATTAATCAGATAGATGGGGTTTTTTATGCTGGGGATCTGGTCAATATTCCAGATCGAGCTTCCGAATGGTTTGATGATAGTCGAGGGGGATCATTTTTTCCCTGTCTCCAGGGAACAGCCCAGTCTCAATTAGTTAAGAATGGAGTAGAAACGACTTATAAGGGGGGAGAAATTATTCAAAGCGCTCCGTTATTTACAGCACTTGGTAATCATGAAGTGATGGGAAAATATTCGGATCAAGTCACGTTAAATAAACAATATAATAATGCTTATCCTCGTCAAGCAGCAGAAGAATTATATAAGAAAAGAGAACAAGAGATTAACCCGACACAAGACTCTATTATTCAAGAAAAATGGTTAAAGAATAATTCTTTTAATGTCGATACCTACGAAGAGATTTTCAGCTTACCGACTTCAATAACAGGGGGACAAAAATATTATGCTGTTACCTTTGGTGATATTCGCCTAGTCGTTTTATATGTCACTCATATCTGGCGAAAACCAGAACAAGATAATCAGATTAAAGGGCGCTATCAAGAAGCGGAAAAAGACTTTAACTCACCTGAAAATTGGGGATATGGTCAACATATTTTTGAATCAATTGAGAAAGAAAGTCCCCAATATCAATGGTTAGAAACCGAGTTAAATAGTCCCGACTATCAAGAAGCAAAATATAAAATCATTATGCTGCACAATCCTCCCCATACATTAGGAGGAAATGTTGTTCCCCCTTTTACCAATCCCATCCAAAATATTGACAAGGATTCAGAAGGAAACATACAATCAATTCGCTATCAATATCCTAAAGATAAAGACCATATTATCAGAGATTTAATCCCCTTATTAGAAAGCAATAGCGCTGATTTAGTCTTTTTCGGCCATTCCCATCTCTGGAATCGTTTTCTAAGTCCTCAAGGGATTCACTTTCTAGAATCTTCTAATGTGGGGAATAGCTATGGCGCACATTTAAAAGAAAATGCTCGTCCTGTTCCACCCAATGACCCTAATTACATTGCATTAGGCGATCCTAATGGATTAACTCCTATTATTCCTAATCTTGACCCTCTCATTAATGCCAATGGTCAAGCGCTGCCCTATATTGCCAGCAATAATATAACGGTTTTTAGTATTTTAGATACAGGGAAAGGAAGCATTAGCAGTTATTATTTTGATACTCGTTTTCCCCAGTCTGATGTTATAAAATTTGATGAATTTTTCCTAACAAAAAAAGATTAATTGTTGGGCTTCTCCCACTTTAATAAGAAACACCTATTGATCTAATAAATGCCAATAACGAGCGCCTGTTTTCTGCCATGACCAATGTTCCTGGGCAAATTGAGCGACAGGTGTTCTTAATTGAGAAAGACTAGATAGATTAGCTAATATATCCTCTATTTGATCCTGCCACTGTTTTAAATCATCTGAATTCCCCATATTAGCTGTAAAGATAAGATCCTGTACTGCATGATAAGCCTTAGCTGTTTCTGTAC
>JBFRWQ010000314.1:0-2941 GCA_051439665.1 Microcystaceae cyanobacterium
AACCCATTTTAAAAGAAACCTTTACCCCTTTAAGTGACTTACGGGCGAGTGCAGATTATCGTAAGCGCTTGGTGGGTAATTTATTTGAAAAGTTTTTTGTAGAAATGGGAGGGACTGATAGTTATTCGATTGAATAAAATTTAGTTTTTAGTAAATCATTCTAATTAACTTAAACCATAACCATTAACCATGAAAAATACTAAATCCCACGAAAGCGCTCAATCCCATGTTACCGGAAGCGCTATTTATACCGATGATCAGCGACTCCCTGCTGATATGTTATCCGTTTGTCCTGTTTTGTCAACTCATGCCCATGCTAAAATTAAAAGCATTGATGTCAGTTTGGCTTATGAAGTAGAAGAAGTCATCACAGTTATTACGGCAGAAGATGTCACAGGGACAAATGATACAGGGGTAATTATAGAAGATGAAATCTTACTTCCCACCGATGAAGTTAACTACTATGGACAGGCCATTGTGTGGGTGGTTGCAGAAACAGAAATAGCAGCCAGAGAAGGGGCAAAAAAAGTCAAAATAGATTATGAACCCTTACACTCTATTTTAACCATTCAAGATGCCATTAAGGTGCAGAGTTTCCAAGGAGAAACCCAAGTTTTACAACGGGGCAATGTTTTATCAGCGCTAGAAGAATCAGAAGTTATTTTAGAAGGACAAGTGGAAATCGGAGGACAAGATCATTTCTATTTAGAAACCCATACCAGTTGGGTAATTCCTGATGCAGAAGGCAACTATCAAGTCTATTCCTCTACCCAACATCCTAGCGAAACTCAAGTCATTGTTGCCCAAGTTTTAGGGATTCCTCGTAATCGAGTAGTGGTCACTTGTTTAAGAATGGGAGGTGGATTTGGTGGGAAAGAAACCCAAGCTAATCCTAGCGCAGCCGTCGCAGCACTGGCAGCCCAAAAGACAGGTCAAGCGGTGCGAGTTCGACTAAAGCGCCATGAAGATATGTTAATGACAGGAAAACGGCATAGTTTTTTAGGGAGTTATAGCGTTGGTTTTACCAAAGAAGGTCAAATTACAGCCTTAGATATTGATTTATATTCCAATGGCGGTTGGTGTTTAGATTTATCTCCCCCAGTAATGGGTCGTGCCCTCTTCCATATTGATAATAGTTATTATATTCCTAACCTAGAAGTGCGGGGTAAAATTGCTAAAACCCATACGGTTTCTAATACTGCTTTTCGTGGGTTTGGTGGACCGCAAGGAATGGTAATGATTGAAGAAGTAATGGATCGAGTTGCTCGTTATTTACAATTACCACCCGAAGATATTCGCCAACGCAACTTTTATCATGGAAGTGGTGAAACAAACCGTACTCACTACGGGCAAGAAATTATTAATAATCGTCTGCCAATTATTTGGAAACAACTCAAAGATCAAGCCAACTTTGTGGAAAGACAAACGCAAATTGATCAATTTAATCGACAAAATGCTTATCAGAAAAGAGGGTTAGCCATTAGCCCAGTTAAATTCGGGATTTCTTTTACCAAAACTGAATATAACCAAGCGGGTTCTTTAGTATTAATTTACTTGGATGGTAGTATTCAGCTTAATCATGGTGGGACAGAAATGGGTCAGGGATTGCACACCAAGATGTTACAGGTGGCTGCCAAGTCTTTAGGGGTAAAAATCGAGCGCTTTCGCCTGATGTCCACTAGCACTGATAAAGTACCGAATACTTCTGCAACCGCAGCCTCTAGTGGCTCAGATTTAAACGGACAAGCGGTAAAAAATGCCTGTGAAACCTTAAAATCGAGACTTGCGCCCGTTGCTACCAAATTACTGAAATTATATGCCCCAGAAGAGTTAGTCTTTGAAGATGACTGGGTATATTGTGCGGGACACCCTCAAGATCGAGTTAGTTTTGATCAGGTAATTGCTCAAGCTTACATGGATCGGGTAAGTTTATCTGCAACAGGCTATTATCGCACCCCTAACCTACATTTTGACCCCAATACAGGTAAAGGTCGTCCTTTCTATTATTATGCCTTTGGTGCGGCGATTAGTGAGGTAGAAGTTGATCAATTTACAGGAACATTTAAACTACTGAAAGTAGATATTCTCCATGATGTAGGAGAATCCCTCAATCCTTTAGTCGATAAAGGGCAAATTGAAGGGGGATTTGTCCAGGGAATGGGATGGTTAACAATGGAAGAATTAGTTTGGGATGAGCAAGGGCGCTTACGCACTTTTGCACCAAGTACCTATAAGATTCCTACAATTAGTGAAATACCTGAACAATTTAACGTTAACTTTCTCAAAGATGTCCCCCAACCAGGGGTTATTTATGGCTCAAAAGCAGTAGGAGAACCCCCATTCATGTTAGCGATTTCTGTCCGAGAAGCGCTCAAACAAGCGATTTCTGCTTTTGTTAAAACCGATTATATTCCCTTACCTTGTCCTGCAACACCAGAAGCGATTTCTAATACTATTGAGCAGTTATTACTATCTAGTCAAACTCATGATTCTGTAGCGATTGGTGCATTGCAATGCAATTCTCCTACAGGAGCATAATAGTTAGAGAGGGGAGTGTGGGGAGTGTGGGGAGTGTGGGGAGAGGGGGAAGTGTGGAGAGAGGGGGAATAATTGAAACCAGCAAACCTAATAACTGATAACTGGGGTATATCAACTGGATTTAGTGTTAGGAGAGCCGTGTATTGCTTAACTGAACTCTGGTTATTTGTAACAAAATATAAATTCACCTTGAAGATTTCGGTGGATATAACTACAATTAGTATTTAAAATCACAAAAATAAAAATATTGATTAGGTAGGTTGACTAAAGAGTGAGACTTTAACACTTTCAATCGGTGAGCCAATTATGTTTCAGCAGTATCCGCCCCTGTTTTCTTAATCCCATATTGTCATTCCTGATAATTATTGGCAAAGTCTAGATGCTCATTTATCGAGATCCCGTC
>JBFRWQ010000315.1:0-8083 GCA_051439665.1 Microcystaceae cyanobacterium
TAACCGAACCAGCTAAAGAGCTAATTGAAGGAGACGACCGTATCAACCCTGGTGTTTACTAAAAACCTTGTAATATTTAACATTTAATCAATTTTTGCCCACTTCTGTTTACTTATTCCAAGAAGTGGGATTTTTTACCTTAATAAAATCCTTTGATGAATTCAGCTATAGCAGTACAAAATAAGGTTAGGACATTTTTTTGCTATCTTTTCCCTCTTCCCCGTTACTTTACACCCAAGTCTTATGTGTCCTAACGATTTTGCGTAGGGCTATATCTAACCAACGCGCCGAAATCACCTTCGTAATATTCCTACACAAGGTGAACACTGCTATAATTGGTCGGAATTCTGCAAAAAAAATGAATCGTTTGCCAGATAACGATATATGATTAACCTCATCTCAGTAATGCCAAGATGAAAAGCCAGATGAATCAGCCTTCTTCTTCGACCGATAGTGAATCTCCATCTAGCCATGAAACACTATGGATTAAGAGTTTAAAGCAAACGATTGCTTTTGACCGCCGCTCTTTAGCTATTTTTCGTATCGGATTAGCTTTAATGATTATGGCTGATCTAATTAGTCGTGGTCGTGCTCTTACAGCACATTATACTGATCAAGGAGTATTACCTACAGCCGTTGTTAAAGAAAATTTACTTCCTTCTGGGTATTGGTCAGTTCATCTACTCAGTGGTACAACTGGGTGGCAAGTTTTCTTATTTTCGACTGCTTTCTTTATTAGTATTCTTTTTCTGATTGGCTACCGAACTCGGTTAGCTACGATGGCATTATGGGCATTGACTGTTTCACTGCAAAACCGCAATCCCGCTTTATTTTTTGCTGGAGATGCTGTTTTAAGAGCAATTCTATTTTGGTCAATGTTTCTGCCCTTGGGATCATGTTATTCAGTCGATTCTGCCCTAAATAATGCATCTGAACCCTTACCGAAACGGATTATTAGTGCAGCAACTTTTGCTTTTATGGTGCAAGTTTGTTTCATATATATGTGGTCTGCTGCATTTAAGCTAAAAAGTCCGATCTGGTTTCCCGATGGAGATGCCGTTTGGTACTCATTACAATACGATCAATATGGGCGGAGTTTTGGAGCTTGGTTAGGGACCTTTCCTCAAGAAGTGCTACGTTTAATGACCCATTCCACCTTAATCTTTGAATGGTTAGGACCCTTGCTCATTTTTATTCCCATCTGGAATTGGGGTTGTCGCTGTATTGCTATCGTGTCTTTTATAACACTCCATGCTATTTTTGGATTAACTTTTGAAATTGGTATTTTCAGTTATCTCAGTATTGCTATTTGGTTGATTTTTATCCCTAGTGAGATTTGGGATCGTTTAGAAAATCGGTTAAGCACACCACCTCGTGAAGGATTAACCATTTATTTTGATGCAGATTGTGGATTTTGTCGAAAAGTTGTTCATTTGATTCGCACATTTGCTATTTTACCAAAAACTCCTTTATTAGAAGCCCAAACCAAGACTGATATTTATGAAGAAATGCAGCAGATCAATTCTTGGGTAGTCGTAGATTATCAAGGAAATCATCATCATAAATTTGAAGCGATCGCTTATGTTGCTTCGATTTCTCCTGTTCTTTTCCCTTTAGCATCTCTTTTCCGTTGGTCCCCAATGATGAAGGTAGGAACAAGATTTTATGAAACTGTTGCTAGTAATCGTAAAACAGCAGGAATGTTTACCCGTCCTTTTAAATTTCGACCGATTATCATTCGTCAGTCTTATTTAATGACAGGGATTGTGTTGATTTTATTATTTTTAACAACCCTCTGGAATCTTAGAAGTTATGTTAGTCAAACATTCAATAGGCGTAAGGAGCAACCAAACGACTGGATTACAAAGACAGATAAATTATTCAAACGGCGAACATTTCAAAGAATCAATATCATAGGATCGGTGACCCGTTTAGATCAAAGTTGGAGTATTTTCGCCCCTGGCCCTCCCCAAGATGATGGCTGGCACGTTATTGTTGGACAACTGAAAGATGGAAGTGAAGTAAATCTCTTACAAGAAAATCAACCGGTTCGTTGGGATAAATTATCAATTAAAGACCGTTATGAAATTTACCCCAATATGCAGTGGCGTAATTATTTCACCAATTTCCCCCGCGCCATTGGTCAGGTATTACTTCCTGAATATGCCGATTATTTATGTCGTCGTTGGAATCGTAGTCATTCAGGTGAACAGCAATTAGAACGATTAAGTATTTACTTTATGGATGAGCGAACGGCTCCCCCCAACCAAGTCCAAACAGTCGAGAAAAAGACAGACATCACCCAATCTTGTTCTTAACTAGATTAGGTAGGTTGATTTTCTTTATGTTGATTCCTTCAAAAAATATAGATATAAACAATTATGAAACTAATTATTCCCATTGAATTTTACCGCAAAGGCGGAGTTGAACGGGTGATCATCGCATTGGTTAGTAACTTAATCGATCATGTCGATCAAATTGTAATTCTTTCCTCTCCTAAAAATCAGACTTATTTTCAGGAAATTTTACCCAATTCTCCTAAGATAATCTATGAATTATGGAATTGGCCAACAACCAGTCAAATGCTTAGAGTTGTTGGTGGTTTAAACAAAGCGTTAGCAGCGAGTCAAAAATTAAAACTTAACTTTTTAGTTTCTTTTTTGGAAGAAAAGATCAAATATTTTCGTATTTCTGCTCGTATTAATTCCTTAATTGAAAAATATAACATTGATCACTGTTTGTATATCTTAATAAACCGTCTAGATACTCCTCAAATAAAAGTTCCTTTCAGTGGAATTGCCTATGATTTATTTTGGCATTTTGCTCCCTTAACTTATCCTGATGAATAT
This sequence comes from Microcystaceae cyanobacterium, assembly GCA_051439665.1. Lineage (GTDB taxonomy): Bacteria > Cyanobacteriota > Cyanobacteriia > Cyanobacteriales > Microcystaceae > JBGTGT01. Next base: position 2,850 of record JBFRWQ010000315.1, read on the forward strand.
GTGGCAAACTATGATCGTTACTTGCTACTTTGGTTAAAACAAGCCAAGGTAATTTTCACTATCTCTCAGAAAACCCGTGATGATATTCTTTCTCTATTTCCAGATTCCGATTTTGCAAGTAAATTAGAAGCTGTTCCTTTGTCAGGATTTCCTAGTCATGAAACGGAAACAAAAACCAATATAATCATTAAGGAATCTGAAAATCAACCAATTACATTTTATTTTCCTTCATCTTTTGGTATTTATAAAGACCATTTAACCCTGATCAAAGCGGGACTAAAAATTGCCCAGAAAGGACTCTCATTCAAAATTGTGCTACTTGGTAGAGAGACTGATAATTTAATGAATGGAAATTTATCTCTGTCTCAACAATCGCAAACACAAGAATATCAGGAATATTGTGCTGAATGTAATAACATTTATCAAGAAAATAAGGAATTAATTCAAGGATACTTCCAAGGGTTAGGTTACTGTGATTATGAAACAGTAGAATACTACTACAAAACTTGTGATTGTGTGGTATTTCCCTCCCAATATGAAGGATTTGGGTTGGCCATTTCAGAAGCGATTGTTAGGGGACTTCCGGTTATTTCTTCCGATTTGGATGTTTTGAAAGAACAGGCTGTTTTATATCAATGTCCCGATAGAATTGATTTTTATGAACGGGGAAATGTGGATAGGTTAGCCGATTATTTAGAACAATTTATTAATGCTCCAAAACCTAAGTTGTCTCCTGAAGAAATTGAAAACCGATTTAGCCATTGGACATGGCAAGAGGTGGCTCAAAAATATGTGGAAACTATGAGGTCTTACTAGCCTAATAGCAAAGTTTTAAGACAATGACACAAGAAAAGTTAATTCAAACCAATAAGAACACAGTTGAAGAACAAGCGATTAAATGGGGGATGGCTGGCACCTTATTTATGGCCTCATTGGGCGTTATCTTTGCCTTACTGACCCATTCAATCGCTATTTTGCTTGATGGATTATTTTCCTTAATTAACCTGATTATTGCCTTTATTTCCCTCAAGGTTTCTCGCTTGATTCAACAACCCGACGATCATTATTATCCCTTTGGCTATGCTATTTTTGAACCCCTTCTTAATCTAGGTAAAGGTATTTTTATCGCTCTGGTTTGTATCTTTGCTTTATTTTCAGCGATTAACTCGATTTTAACAGGGGGTTACACGGTTGAAGCTGGAATTGCTATTTGGTACGCCTTATTAGCGGCAGTCGGATGTATGGCGATCGCTTTGCTACAGCGAAAAATGGCACAAAAAAGTGGTTCTCCTATCTTAGAAGTGGATGCCCAAAGTTGGTTTATGGATGGGTTACTGAGTGGTGCAGTAGCGATCGCATTTATTATTGTTTTGTTTCTCGAAAAAACACCGTTAGTGACATTTATTCCCTATGCAGATCCTAGCATTGTTATTCTCTTAATCTTGGCATCTGCCCCCCTTCCTATTAGTATTATTAAGGACAACTGGGATCAAGTAGTGGGGCGCTCAAACGATCAAGAACGTTATAACCAGATTTGTCAGATCGTTGAGCAAATTCTATCTTCAAACCCGATTCAAGATTATTATATTCGTCAGGGAAATGAGGGGCGCTTGATGTACATTCAATGCTATCTGCTGGTGTCTGATGAACAACATGATCTTTTCACCGTTGGAGAACAAGATCATTTACGAACACTTATATATGATCAGTTAAAAGTAGCGTTTCCCCATCTTGCTAGTGATATTATTTTTACCACTGATCCCCAATGGATTAAACGAGCTATTGTTCCCGATTAATTTCAGGAGTGCTGGGGTTAATCATTGTCTAAGCTAGAATGTAGGGCAATATAATTGTAAATCAGTTTTTTCTTTCATTAAAAACTTGTTTGATTGTTCCTACTAATTCTTGGGGGGTAAAAGGTTTAACGACGTAAGCATCTGCTCCTTGTTTTTCTGCCCAATAGTAGTCTGCTTTGGTGTCTTTGGTAGAGCATAAAATGACAGGAATATGTTTTGTGGTTATATCACTCTTAATCTTACGACAAGCTTGAAAACCGTTCATTTTAGGCATGACAATATCCAAAATCACTAAATCAGGCTGCTCCTGACTAATTTTGTCCAAGGCTTCTTCTCCATTGCCAGCTACTGTCACTTGAAATCCGCATTCAGTGAGCAACTCGCTCATATACTGCCGTTGAGCCATGCTATCATCGGCTATTAGGATCGTACTCATAGGCTGCTTCCTTGGATACTTGGATAATGTCCTACTTATATTCTAGCTTTCCATCGGATGGCTAGTAAAATTATGATCAAGACCATCAAATCAAACAGCCTAAAATCATTCCCCCTAAGAGAATAAAGCCAATAATCACATTCTGGGCAAAAATTTGACCATATACGTTTCTTGGAATATCTGATTGGGTGAGACGGAGATATTGAGCAACCCAAAGGACAATAGCAAGGGCTAAACTGAGCCAATAGAAGAAATTAAAGGGGAAAAGTGTGCCTAAATAAACAAAACAGGCAATGGTACTGGCAAAAAAGACAGCAACAGCTTCTGCGACAGAAGAGCCAAAGAATAAAGCGCTAGAATTAATCCCTAATTGAGCATCATCTTCCCGATCTGCCATCGCATAGACGGTATCAAATCCCATTGTCCAGCTTAAGGTTGCACCCCATAAGATCCAAGCCGCCTCGCTCAAACTTCCTGTTACCGCACTCCAACTAATTAAAACAGCAAAGCCCCATGCCAGAGAAAGTACCAATTGAGGGATAGGAAAAACTCGTTTTGCCAAGGGGTAGAGAATAATAACAGGAACAGCAGCTACACAAAGCCAAAAACTCAAGTAATTAAGGTAAAAAGCCAAGCCAGCAGCACAGGCTAGGGACATAATTGCGATCGCTATGCCCACTTTAAGGGAAAGGGTACGAGCAGCTAAGGGGCGATTACGGGTTCTTTCGACTTGGGGATCAATGTTGCGATCCCAAAGATCATTAATCACACAGCCTAACGCACTGGTGGCTAATGTTCCTAAAATAATAATTCCCACTAAGGGTAGGGGCGGTTGAGCGTTAGCTGCTAAAAAAACACCCCAGAGGGCAGGTATCATTAGAATGAGCCGTCCAGAGGGTTTATCCCATCGCAATAAACGAATAATGGTTAACCAAGTTGGTTCAGCCGAGGAAGATTGAGTAACCATTGGCAGATTAAAATAAAATTAAAATTGTTTTCATTGTAGCTTAAGGGCTGAAATATTAGCAAAAATGTCGCCATAATGCCCCCATCATACTGTCTGAGGAATTTAAGAGAAAGTGTGAAAGTATGTCAAGAAATGTGACTTTCGTTACGGGTGTTAACGAAAAGGCCATGTATTGTTAAACTAAGTAAAGAATCTGAAAATCACTATTTAAAAAATATATCATTATGAGTCGCGTCGGGGTACTATTACTTAATCTGGGCGGTCCGGAAAAGTTAGAGGATGTTCGTCCTTTTCTCTTTAATCTATTTTCTGACCCAGAGATCATCCGTCTTCCCTTCCCTTGGTTACAAAGACCCTTAGCATGGCTAATTTCCACCCTTAGAGCCGAAAAATCCCAAGCCAATTACCTTGAAATTGGTGGAGGTTCTCCATTATTACAAATTACAGAAGCTCAAGGGGATGCACTGGCAGAACAACTAACCGATATCGGACAAGACGCACAGGTTTATGTGGGAATGCGCTATTGGCATCCCTTCACCGAAGAAGCGATCGCTAGAATTAAACGGGATGGCATCAAAAAACTGGTGATCTTACCCCTCTATCCGCAATTTTCCATTAGTACCAGTGGTTCAAGCTTTCGGGTGTTAGAGGAACTGTGGCAAGAAGACACTAATTTAAGACAAATTGATTACACATTGATTCCCTCTTGGTACAATAATCGGGGCTATTTAGAGGCAATGGCTGATTTAGTGGCTCAAGAGTTGGATAAGTGCGAAAATCCTCAACAAGCGCACGTCTTTTTTAGCGCTCATGGTGTTCCTCAAAGCTATGTTGATGAAGCAGGCGATCCCTATCAGCATGAAATCGAAGAATGTACCCGTCTCATCATGAAGACCTTGAATAAAGGGAATGATTACACCCTAGCCTATCAAAGTCGGGTCGGTCCAGTGGAATGGTTAAAGCCCTATACAGAGGATGCCTTAATCGAATTAGGGGAACGGGGCATCGATGAATTAGTCGTTGTTCCCATCAGTTTTGTTTCAGAACATATTGAGACGTTACAAGAAATTGACATCGAATACAGAGAAATTGCTGAAGAAGCAGGAATTGATCATTTTCATCGTGTCCCTGCTTTAAATACCCATCCCATTTTTATAAACGCCTTGGCACAAATGACTAAGGATGCTTTAAATGAGTCGCCTTGTACCTTTGATCAGGTCACTCATCCCAAGGAAAACATGAAAATGTATCCTCAAGAACAATGGGAATGGGGAATGACAACCGCAGCAGAAGTGTGGAATGGGCGCTTGGCAATGGTTGGCTTTATTGGCTTATTGATTGAGTTAATTAGTGGTCACGGTCCTTTGCACTTTGTTGGGTTATTGTAGAATCATACTCACGGCTCCGAAAAGCCTCTTTTGACTTCATTAACCCCAACCCACAATCATGAGTGACTCTACTACCCGAATTTGTATTTTAGGGGGTGGTTTTGGCGGTTTATATACTGCCTTACGCCTCTCTCAATTTCCCTGGCAACCAGAAAATACGCCCCAAATTACCCTGATTGATCAAAGCGATCGCTTTTTATTTACGCCTCTGTTGTATGAATTAATGACAGGGGAGATGCAAACTTGGGAAATTGCCCCACCCTTTAGCGAATTACTGGCAGATACTTCGATTCAGTTTCAGCAGGGGAGGGTGACAAAGATCGATGTTCCTGACAAACAAGTCGAAATTAAATCGGGTATAACCTTTGATTATGACTACTTAGTGATAGCATTAGGGGGAAATACCCCTTTGGATCTAGTATCAGGGGCAAAAGATTACGCTATCCCTTTTAAAACCTTAGAAAATGCCTATCGTTTAGGCGAGCGCTTACGCTTGTTAGAACAATCAGAACAAGAAAAAATTCGGATTGCGATCGTTGGGGGAGGATACAGTGGTGTAGAAATTGCTTGTAAGTTAGCAGATAGGTTAGGAGAGCGAGGAAGAATTCGTGTGATTGAAAGAGGCAAGGAAATTCTTTCTAATTCTC
>JBFRWQ010000316.1:0-3355 GCA_051439665.1 Microcystaceae cyanobacterium
CTTATCAAGTGAGTAAGTTTAGTGAATTTTAGTTGACTTTAGTTAAGTTTTTGGCAGCAGTAGCCGAACCCCTAAAGTTAGAGGCTTAAAACCCTATAAGCAACAATTCTTCAGGCAGATTCTAGGATTGCACTGTAGTTTTTTAATTTAAAATCCTACCACTTTCGCTACTTCGTCTAACTCTGCTTTAATTCCCGATTTAACTTGATTATTACTATTATTAACAGCACAATCAGGATCTTTTAAGCCATTCCCTGTTAAAACACAAACAATAGTTGATTCATGGGGAACTTGATCTTTCACTTTTAATAAACCTGCTACAGATGCAGCCGAAGCTGGTTCACAAAAGATCCCTTCTTCTGCTGCTAATAAACGATATGCTGCTAAAATCTCCTCATCTGTTACTGAATTAAATTCTCCTTGACTGGCTTCTTTTGCGCCCCATGCTTTATCCCAATTGGCAGGGTTTCCGATGCGAATGGCTGTAGCTATGGTTTCAGGATGGGTGACAGGTTGCCCTTGTAAGAAAGGTGCAGCGCCCGCCGCTTGAAAGCCCATCATTTTTGGTAAGCGATCGCATTTGCCGATACTATGATATTGACAAAATCCCATCCAATAAGCGCTGATATTACCAGCATTCCCGACAGGAATACATAACCAGTCAGGTACATCTCCTAACACATCGACAATCTCAAACGCTGCGGTTTTTTGCCCTTCTAAGCGATAGGGATTCACAGAATTAACAAGAGTAACAGGATAATTTTCTGCCATCTCTCGGACAATATTTAAAGCATCATCGAAATTACCATCAATGGCCACAACTTCCGCCCCATAAATCAAGGCTTGTCCCAATTTTCCTAGCGCTACATAGCCATCAGGAATCACCACAAGGGCACGCATTCCTGCCCGTCTTGCGTAGGCTGCTGCTGCTGCTGAGGTATTACCCGTACTGGCACAGATCACCGCTTTTGCGCCATCTTCCTTGGCTTTAGAGATAGCCATCGTCATTCCCCGATCTTTGAAACTGCCCGTGGGGTTTAAGCCGTCATACTTAACATAGACTTGTACTCCTTTACCAATTTCTTTAGAAATAGCAGGAACGGGAATCAGGGGAGTATTTCCTTCTAAGAGGGTGATAACAGGAGTCTTTTCGCTCACGGGAAGAAAGGAACGATAAGTTTCTATTAAACCCAACCAATTGGGGGAAGTAGGCAACTTGGGGGCAGTTAAAGGGGTAAAAAGTGAAGGGTTTAATGGTTGGGTTTGCATAGATCCTGTTGGTAAGATAACAATGACTCCTAATTGCTATTTTAACCTGAATTTGACCCACCAATTCGTTAAAAGAATAATGACAGTTCAATCTTCCCCCACTTCTCACTTGCACATAACACTTAGTTCTCAGCAGAAGGCATTAAAGGAATTTGTCGCAATTTTAAGCCTAAAATAGAAAATTGACCAGAAATATCGTCAGATGGATAGGGTTGACTGGTTTCAAGGGTTTCTTGTTTTGTGGTTAAAATGCCCAAGATACTGATGGGAACTTGGATAAAGAGATTGGCTAAGGTAAAGGTAATCATAGCTCCTAATAAGCCTAAAATACGCCATTGGGGAAGATTTCGAGTGGCCATGTCCGCAAGGGGAGCATATTGATAGATTAACCAAAGAATACCGACCATAGCGATCGCAGTTAAAAGAGCAATACCACGCTGTTTACTTGTTTTAAACCAAGGCAGAATTTTTCGTTGCTCTTCTGTTAGGCTAAGGGGATTAATCGAAACAATAATCAGACAATATATGTAAAAAGGTCGAATCCACTGCATTAAAAAGCTAGGAAGAATACCAATTACGCCAATAATGATTAATTCTAGCCAATAAAAGGGTAAGGGATCACCTAAAGAAAGAGATAACCATGTTAAGAGCAGAAAAATAGGGAAAGCAGCGATTCCCGTTAAATGTAGCCAAAGATAGGGATTAGCACGCATATTTATCACTTGATTTGCAATGATAGTCAGATCATATCCTTTTTCTGTTTACTTAACACTCCGATCTCTTTATCATCGTTTCTTAACAGAATCAGTCATCCCTTAATCTCACCTTAACCTGAAATCTGTACTCTACCAATATGATTGGGTTAAATTTTATTAAAAAGCAATGACAAGATTATTAGCGATCGGCGACATTCACGGATGCTCTTTAGCATTGGAGCAACTGCTAGACGCAATTAATCTTCAGGAAACAGATCGGATTGTCACATTAGGCGATTATATTAATAAAGGACCCGATTCTAAGGGAGTGATTGAGCGCTTAATCCAACTCAACCAACAAAATCAATTAATTCCCCTCAAAGGTAATCATGAAATTGACTTATTAGAGGTCATTGAAGATAAATATCATCGAGCGAAATGGGTAAATCTAAGAGGTGAAATAACTTTATCATCTTATAATCCGAGAAACAGTAAAGATTTATCAGTTATACCCACCAGTCACTGGCATTTTCTTCGTAAAACTTGTTTAAAGTCCTGGTCAACTGAGAAGTTTATTTTTGTCCACGCTAATTTAAACCCTTTAGTCCCCCTACTGCAACAAGATGACTATCATTTATTTTGGGAGAAATTATACAATCCTACCCCTCATTACTCAGGGAAAACGATGATTTGCGGTCATACCAGCCAGAAAAACGGTCAACCCCTTAATTTAGGTCATGCAATTTGTATTGATACTTGGGCTTGTGGTAAGGGATGGTTAACCTGTTTAGATGTCAATAGTGGTGAAATGTGGCAAGCGAATCAACAAGGACAGGTTAAAACGGCTCATATTGATGATTTTTATCAAGTTTCTCTGGCTGCTTCTATTGGTGTTGGTTAAATTTAGCTTGGAATTGACTCAAAACTCACCCTATCTGTAGGGGCGCAAGGCTTGCGCCCACCCCATTTATAGTGCTACGCACTCATGCTGAGGGCAGGAGTAGCTTGTGACTGGGTTTCAAGGATCTTTAATGTCCTAACCTTATTTTGTACTGCTATATCACCTCTCTGTCGCTTTTAAGCATTTTTAACCCCCTAGACTATGATCAACACCCCACCCTAGTTTTTATGTTATTTTAATTTTGATAATGATTATCATTTTCAAAACACTCCTCCTTAGCCTTTCAAGTTAACTCCCTTTGGGGTTAACAACAAGAAGGTTTCAGGAGAAATCCGAGACCCACTATAATAATTACGCTTATGCTAAGTATTGAAACTCCAAAACCTCAGTTAAAGACTTCATTTCTCGAACGGCTCCAAAATCCAGATCGTCCAGTGGTAATCTTTGACGGTGCGATGGGAACTAATATCCAATCCCAAAACTTGACCGC
>JBFRWQ010000317.1:0-3295 GCA_051439665.1 Microcystaceae cyanobacterium
TTAAAAGACAGAATTGGAGAAGATATTAAAACTGCAATGAAAGCCAAAGATAAAGTGAAATTAGAGACAGTTCGTTCTATCAAAAAAGCAATCCTTGAAAAAGAAGTAGAATTACGTCCTAGTGGACAAGAAACCTTAACTCCTGAACAGGAATTAGCCATTTTGAGTCAACAAGCCAAACAACGCCGTGATTCAATTGAACAATATCAAAAAGGGGGTCGAGAAGATTTAGCAGATAAAGAAGCCCAAGAATTAGCCATAATTGAAACCTATCTTCCTCCCCAATTATCTGACGAAGAATTAGAAGAAATTGTGACTAAAATCATTGCTGATGTAGGCGCAACCTCCCCTAAAGATATGGGGAAAGTCATGGGAGTTGCCATGAAAGAGTTGAAAGGAAAAACAGACGGGAAAAAAGTCCAAGCGCTCGTTCAAGGGAAACTAAAAGGATAAGTGTTATTTAACTCATAGGGTTATCAGTCCCTTTCTTGGGCTGATCAAAGCAGTTATCGTAGTTAATAGTGTATAGTTGGTAGTGTATAGTCGAAAACTTAACTATCAACTATTGACTATTAACTATATTTTTTGATACATTGTTACCCATCATGTCGGGCAAGCCAGTTCCATTACGCATCAAAACTTATTATAATGTTTTTAAGGATTATAGATTTAAACCCATTATAAAATTCAAACTGTTTTATCCATGAACTCTGTGTTAAAGGCTAGAAAATCTCTCCCAACCATCAAACGTTCTCATCCTCAACCAGTCTGGAAAAGACAGTTACGATATCTATATCTGCGTTTTGTCCGCATGAGAGAACACCCCCAAGCGATCGCAAGAGGGTTAGCAGTGGGCGTATTTGCAGGATGTTTTCCTCTGTTTGGCGTACAAACCATCATTGGTGTCGCTTTGGCCTTTCTAGTGCGAGGAAGTAAATTAGCCGCCGCCGCAGGTACATGGATCAGTAACCCTTTAACTTACATTCCTCTTTTTGCCTTCAATTATAAGATAGGACAATTGCTCTTAGGAGCATATACTGACGAAACGAGTCAATCTCAATTTATTCAAAATTGGGAGTCTTGGTCACAAATGGCGGAGTCAGGTGCAGATTTAGTCATTATCCTCTTGTTAGGCTCTTTTGTTGTTGGTATTGGAACGAGTTTTATAGCCTATGTCTTTGCCCTACAATTACTCAAACGTCATCATCAGGCATAAAATTTATTATTCATCACCCAATAAAAATAATAAAGGGACAAGCAAGCGATCGCCTGTCCCTTTATTTTCAATCTAACAAAAAAGGACTTAGCCTTCCTGCTTATTAGTTTGAATGTACAGAATAAGTAAGAAAACGGTGGGTACGAGAACAAATAAAATAGTCGCCACAAACCCTAAATCATTAACTTGCATGGAATTGCAACCTCTCTGACGATTTGGCTTAGAACATCATCTAGAATATCATTCTCGATCCCCCATTCCCCATTTAGATCAAGGTTTTGTTTTAATCGTTACTGAGCCATTTACTAAGGTTTGGCACGCTAATCGATAATTATCGGGTTTTTTCTTGAGAACTCGTTTTTCAAAATTGGTTGGGGGGGATAGATTTTCCATACCCGTCAGTACTTCAACAATGCAAGTTCCACACTGGCCAGCCCCTCCACAATTCATAAGCTTTCCTCTAAAGGTATAGAGATCCACTTGGTTTTGTAAGGCTTTTTCTCTTAAATTTGCGCCATTAGCAGCTACAACGTCTTTAATTGGTTCTTTTTCTTTGTTAACAAAGTTGATTGTGGTCATCTGCCCTCCTAGACCTGATCGTTCCATCGTTACTATAACAATATTAAGAAATTATAAGAAATTATAAGAAAGTTTAGGCACTCGAAACTAAATTTTTCAGAGAACAGGAGTCGCTTTTCCTGCTCTCTTTTTGTCATTTAAGGTCTTTCAAATAACCGATTATCGGGTAGGCGACTGACGGAACGTTGCAGAGCATTAAGAGATTGGTTATAGGTAATAATAGCTTGCAAAAATTCACTACGAGCATCAGTTAAGTCCCGTTGAGAGTTAATGACATCTGTTTGAGTCCCTACACCTGCTTGGAAACGTAAACGAGCTAATCTGAGAGATTCTTCGGCGAAGACTACATTTTGACGGGCTGTGCCAATGTTTTCTCGGCTCGAAATCATGGTGAAATAGGATTCTTCGACTTCAACCCGAATTTGCTCCCGTTGGTTAGCGAAATTAGTGTCAGCAATATCAATATTGCGGTTCGCTTGTCGAGCTTCCGCCCATGCTCGTCCCCCATCAAATAATCGCCAGCGTACAATCCCTTGAAAGCTATAACCATTAGCAACGTGAATCGTGTCATCGAAATCATCATCAAACCGCCAGTTTGCAGCAAAGGCCACAGTAGGACGCAAAGCCGATAACGCAATTTCCCGATCTTGCTCACTAATCTCACGGTTAATTAACTGTTGTTCTAATTCTGCCCGATTTTTGTAGGCTTGAACAATTGTTTCTTCCAAAGACAACGGCCATCTTCCCGTTTCTTCAATTTCATCGGCAGCCGTTAATTCAATCTGTTGTCCCACACCAAGAACAGTGGCTAATTGTCGTCTTGCTGTTCTTTGTTGAGCGATCGCTGTCGTTAATGCCTGATTTGCCCGTGCTAAATCCAGTTCTGAGCGCAGGGTATCAAAACGAGTCCCTAACCCTGCATTTTCTAAGAGTTGAGCATCCCGCAGACTTTGGGTGGTATCTTCAATGGCTGCTTGAGCGATCGCTACTGACGCATCCGCATTCTGCAAATCATAATATCTTGTGGTTACATCAGATCTTACTTGTTCAAAAATTCGCTCAACTTCTAATTCTTGCTGTCTAACTTCCCGTTGGGCACGCCTAATTCGGGCTTCTCTTTCCCCTCCTGTGTAAACATCATAATTGATCTGGAATTGTCCAGTTACACTTGTACTTTCTTCTCCCAAGTCAGGAATGGTAGTTGGATCTCCGTCCCGTTCAAGGCGTATGTTTTGCTGCTGAACGCCAATAGAGCGATCACGACTAAATTGACTCGAAAAATCGATAGTTGGATACAAAAGGGAGCGAATAGCTCTCAATTGTGCTTGTCGTTCGTCTAATTGTATTCTGGAGGCTTGTAAGTCCTTGTTGTTCTCAAAAGCGATCGCCACTGCTTGATTGAGGGTAATGGACTTTGTGAGCGTGATATCCACTTCACTTGGTCGGGTTGGAAATTGTAGGGGATTAGCATTTGGGTTAACGTCTTCAGGAATCCTTTCC
>JBFRWQ010000318.1:0-3217 GCA_051439665.1 Microcystaceae cyanobacterium
GTGTATAAGAGACAGTCCTATATCAGGAGATGTCTCCATAAATTCCCATAGATTATGTAAATTACTTGCTTTAGGAACAGATCCAATATCCATCTGGATACAGTAAACTGGTTGTAGGTAGTGACAAAAGACTTGAAAAAGCCACCAATGAGAATCAAGTTTTCCCCGATTTTTTCCTTTAATGCAAATCAAGACTCGTACTGAATCTAAACTTTCTACTTCCTTCAGTTTAGGGTTATCTTCTTGAACTGTTCGATAAACATTTAGAACTTGATTATTCTCTAAATCACTGATTATTTTAAGGTTAATTAATTGTTCTATTTCTGCTAATTTTAAATAAGATTTAAACAAATTAGCCTCTTGGCTCGAATCAATTTCACTGGTGTAGCAAAGATCAAGTCTTTCTAATAATTGACAAACAGATGTTGACATTTTCTCTTGGCCATCAAAAATAAGGCAAAGAGTGATTTGTTGAGCTAAAGACTTGTTGCCTGCACTTACCAAATAATCAAGGTTTTGCTTAACACCAGCGAGGGAAGAGAGTAATGCTTCTCCTGATTCATTATAGGCAGTAATGCACCAAATAACTTGAGTTTGTTCTGTTTGGCGAACTTGTTCTATCCAATTTTTGACCTTATCTGATATTAATTGATTCATTAATATATTTTTATGATTTCTCTTGTCTTTCTAAGGCAAATTGAATTAATTGATCCACCAATTCAGGAAAAGATACCCCAGAGGCTGCCCATAATTGAGGATACATACTAAAAGCAGTAAAGCCAGGTAAGGTATTAATCTCATTAATTAGCACCTCTTCCGTTTCCTCTACATAGAAAAAATCCACCCTTGCTAACCCTGCACCATCTACAGCAGCAAAAGCTTGTAGCGCTCGTTCTTGGATTTTCTGAACAATAGAAGAAGGAAGATCGGCAGGAATATGTAACTGGGAACGTCCATCAGTATATTTAGTTTCATAGTCATAAAAATCGCTCTCAAATGTGATTTCTCCTACCACAGAAGCCTTGGGATAATCATTTCCTAATACGGCACATTCTACCTCTCTGGCTGTGACTCCTGCTTCAATGACAATGCGACGATCATAACTGGCTGCATTATCTAGCGCTGTTTCTAATTCTGCACGGCTACGGACTTTAGCAATTCCGACAGATGATCCTAAATTAGCGGGTTTAACAAAGCACGGATAACCAATGTTAACCTCAATTTCATCACATAGTTTGGGAAAACGACAGGGATCTGACCAAATTTGAGCACGAGTTATACCTTGGTATTTTACTTGAGGTAGCCCTGCCTGTGCAAAAATCTGTTTCATAGCGATTTTATCCATTCCGGCGGCTGATCCTAAAACCCTACTTCCCACAAAAGGAACTTGCATTAAGCTTAATAATCCCTGAATTGTGCCGTCTTCTCCATTGGGACCATGAAGAATAGGAAACCAAACCTCAATTTCTTTGACTTCTGGTGGAAACTGCCATAATTGGCCTTTGTCAATCTGATCAGCATCAAGGGGTTTTCCTTCTGTTAACACTTGTTGGGCAATTTCTTGACCTTGCCATAAGCCATTTTTTTGGATATAAAAGGGGATAACTTGATATTTTTGTTGATTTTTGCCATCAGTTAAAGCCATCAACGCTGCTTTAGCTGAATTAATCGAAACTTCGTGTTCTCCTGAACGCCCACCGAAAAGTAAACCCACTTTTTGCTGACTCATAAAATTGCTTCCTTCAAATAGATTTTCATTATCTTATCAGGTGTCAGGTTTTAGGTTTTAGGTTGAAGAAAATCTGATAGGATGAAATGCTAGGAATTAAAGCCGATGCGATGTATCGACAAAACTCCCTTGAGACAAACTGCTCTCGCTTAATGAAGATAAGCAAAAAGTTATTACTTTTGCCAGTAAGCGGGCTTTAGGCAGAGGTTTTAACTGATAAATGTTCACTGATAACTGAAATGACCTTACAATTGCGTGTCTATGTGCCAGATCATCCTCTGATTAAGCATTGGTTAGGGGTTGCTCGTGACGTTAACAGCCCAACTGTGTTATTCAAAACTGCTATGACAGAGTTGGGGCGCTGGTTAACCTATGAGGCCACACGCTACTGGTTTCCCACCTTTGACACGACGGTTGAGACTCCCCTAGCGCCCTCTACAGCTACCTTAATTAATCCAGAGATTCCTGTAGCTGTTATCCCTATTTTACGGGCAGGATTGGCAATTTTAGACGGCGCACAGACTCTATTACCTCTGTCTTCTGTTTATCATTTAGGGTTAGTTCGCAACGAAGAAACCTTAACTCCTAGTTGTTATCTCAATAAATTACCCGATCGCTTTCCCCCTGATACCCGAATCCTAATCTTAGAGCCTATGTTAGCAACGGGGGGATCAATTATGACAGCAATGGAAGAGATCACGAAACGAGGGGGTGATCCTGCTTTGATGCGGATTGTATCAGTGGTTGCGTCTCCCCCTGCTTTAAAGCAACTGAGCGAAGCTTATCCTGATCTTAATGTCTATACTGCTACCATTGATGAAGTGGTTAATGAGCAGGGATACATTGTGCCAGGGTTAGGAGACGCTGGCGATCGCTCATTTGGAACTTAAGTTTAATCAACTGTTATTTTTAAGGAGAATTAATTGTTATGAGTCAACAAGATAATTTTGGCACAGGCTTCGTCTTAGGGGCAATTTTTGGCGGTGTTGTTGGTGGAATCGTCGGTGCTGTCGCTGCTTCTCGTCCTAGTGAGTTACCCGAAGAAGAGAGTCAAGAGAGTAATCTACCCGAAGGCAAAAAAGAACGGCTTGAAACCGAGCAAGATATGGAAAAAGCTCGCCGTCGCCTCGAAGATAAGATTTCTCAACTCAATTTAGCGATCGATGATGTTCGTCATCAGTTAGGCAATGTTAATGGAGTGCCTTCTCCTATCGAGATGACACCCACTGAAAGAACAAATTGAGCAGTTGTGGTACAGGCATCTTGCCTGTCACAAGCTAGGAGTTTGTTCGACAATAACTTAGAACTGAAGCCTAAACAGTAGCACAGGCATCTTGCCTGTCACAAGCTAGAAGCTTGTTCTACAAATCCTGAAATCCTTAAGCCTGTTATCAGACTTGAACTGATGACCTACGCATTACAAGTGCGTTGCTCTACCAACTGAGCTAAACAGGCATTGAACTCTAATTATATCATAACTGAACAAGT
>JBFRWQ010000319.1:0-16865 GCA_051439665.1 Microcystaceae cyanobacterium
CATCATCATTGGTCAGGTTAATATTTGCCCCTGCTTCAACTAAAGCCTGAACAATCGGCAGATTTCCGTCTTTGGTAGCGCTCATCAGCGCTGTATCCTGATTATATCCTCTTTGATCTAAATCATCAGGATTGTAGTTATTTTCTAGTAACCACTGTTGCAGGACTGTACTTGTTTTGGGTTGAGAGATTAACATAAATTGTTCAGTATCTAGATAAGTTGGTTGTTGATAGGAGCGCCAGGCTTGCGCCATAATTAAGGTGGGTCAAAACCCACCCCACAGTTAAGTCGTTGCTGCTTCAGCTTCAGCTTTAGCTTCCTCTTCAGGATAGAGTCCTAATTGTTTAGCTAATTCTCGTGCTACATGAAAGAGAAATTTAGCTGCATCAGGATTATTTTCATGGGTCATCATGGTTCCCACTTGTACCAAACATTCAACAAATCCTTGATCAATCAAGTCTAGATTTGCATCTAAAACTTCAGGTTCTTGTCCATTAGGACACCGTAAAAGTTGGTCAACTAGGGACATATATTGTTCTTGACGAGTCATAATTGCAGTGTCCAGTAAAATGGTAAACAGTAAAAAGTGATCAGCTATCAGTTAATTGTGAGAATTCACTGACAACTGAACAACTGAAGCCTAATCATCATCCTCTTCAGGGTTGGTTAAAACCTCAAAGACGGTTGTAGCGCAGGATTCTCTATTTTGATCAATGGTTGTCACTCGCTCAGTCACCAATTTGGCTTCATCGAGTTTTCCCATTTTGGCAAATAGATAACCCGTCGCTGCATAAGCATTTAGATACAGCCGAATATTCGGTTCTTCTTGACGAGTCATCAAGATAGGTTGTAGGGTATCCCAGTCTGTCGGAAGCTGTTCTTGGGCTTGGATAACCGACAGCACTTTATTGGCCATTTCTAGGGCGATTTCCGCTTTACTTTTATAGAAAAAGTAGCGATAAGCCCCCACTAAGACATCTAAATTGTTGCCTGCTTTGTCAATGGCTTGCTTGAGATACTGTTCCGATAATTCGGCATTTTCCCAATGGTCTGATGCTAAAATCAGAAGGTCTTTCACTTCAGGTGAAACATCATACCAAGAGAGTTTTTCTTGCGTAACAGTCATGTTAGTTAGGGTTGTTTAGGTTGCTAAAGCTTCATGGGTATAGCAATTTTTGGGGCAGATGCGAGAGCAAGCTTGACAACCAATACATTTGATCTGATTGGCAACGGTCATTACTTGGCGCTCGATATCATCATCATCGTCATCTTCATCGACGAATTCGCCCTCTTCATTGACACCTACTAATTGTAAAACATCTCGTCCACAGACTTTAAAACAACGTCCGCAACCGATACATTTACTGATGTCAATGTCTTTTACAAATTGAGGAACCCAGTCCAATTTACCAAAGGTTAAGCCAGTTAAGTTAGCCATAATGTGTTCTCCGTTTGGAAAAAATAAAAATTCAAGGATGTCGGTCAGGATCGATGAAGCCGAACATGAATGAGTCCCGCAATTTAAGGGGATAACTCGGTTAATTTCTCGTCAATTTTGACGATCCAAGTAGGCGATCGCTGTTCCCAAAAGATAGATGTGTTTGGGCTAATTCCTAAGTCGCTTAAGGCTTGAATCAATTTTGTCTTTGTTGGTTTCAACCACATAACAATGCCTTAGTCTTTAACTTTTAGCCACGTTAAAGGAGAAGCTTCAAAGGTCAAAGGAGCAAACATCAATCTATCTCCTTGGGTACGATTGCCTCACTCTTTATCATAAAATTAATAACTATGCAAAACCGTATTTTTAGTTACCAATAGTTAGTCAATTTTACGTTATTATTTATGAGCAACATGAAGTTTACGGCAGACGAGAATCATGGGAATGGTTAGTAACATTTTAATCGGCAGACTAACAATGACAAAAAACCATAAGACAGCGATTAATCCTGCGATTGTTGCAGCAATGCTGTGGACTTCATCTTGGTCATAAAAAACCACCCATCCTGTAATGATTAAAATCACCAACAGGGTAGCACTCATAACAAGCATCTTGCTTCACATCTCCTTTCCTTAGTAAAAAATCTGTGTGGCTACCCAATAAATCTCTAACCATAAACGAGGATTATCGTGTTTTAGCTGGGACATCGGATCTCGAATTAAGCGATCGGCATTAATAATCACGGCATCCATTAATCCCATATTTTCTGCAATTTCTCGGTAAGCATTTTGGTGAGATTTTAGGTTGGCGATCATTTCTTGAGGACAATACATCCCGAAATAGTAACAAGTTTTATGCAGCCTTTCAATGTAGCACTCAATCACCCTGACGTGACAATATTGAAGCAGTTTCCCCGCATGGGGATGATAGCTTTTTACCAAACCGGTGAATTCTTTGGCAAGTTGTTCTCGAATCATGATGGTATTCGGGGCTAGACGATTTGCGACAATAGTTCAGCTTTCATGCAGAAAGATTTAACTTTGAGACATTTATTCTTAAATGTGGTATAATAGTAAAAATAATCGTTATCTATCAAACAGCTATCTATCTGAACCTGCACCACTTTAACGGGACAAGTTTCATTAATTTGTTTACAGAAAATGCGGTGAGTTTTTCCTGATTCAACTGTTCGATGATTTTTTTCATATAATAATTTATCTTGATCTAATAAAAATTCACTATAATCAGCTAAATCGTCAATTCCTAATAAAGATAGCCAAATCTCAGCGACTGCCCAAAAAGTCGTTTTAAAGATTAACCGTTGATACTGAAAAGAAGTCAAAAGGGTTAGCAGAATCATGACTAACAAAGTAAGATATAAACATTAACATAGGGAAAATAGAGAGACAAAAATAACAAGAAAAACAGGCCGTAACTCATGATCTTATTGCTACGACCTAATGACTTACACCTTAAACAATATAGGCTTCCTGATGAGTTTTGATGGTGCAATCTGACTTAGGATAAGCCACACAAAGCAAAACCCATTTTTTAGCAAGTTGATCATCATCCAAGAAGGCTTGCTCTTCTTGATCAACTTCTCCCTCAACGATCCGTCCCGCACAGGTAGAACAAGATCCAGCATTACAGGAAACGGGTAACTCAATGTCCTGTTCGTCGGCTGCCTCTAAGATGTATTGATCATCTGGAACGGTGATCGTGACATCCATTTCAGGAGGTTTATTTTTTTTGCCTTTAATTAGTCGAACTTGATATTCAGCCATGAAAGAAAATGCTCCTTGATAGGATAATAAAGTGTTTGTAGCGTTTGTTGTTGGGCTTTAGCCCTTTTAAACTATGAACAAGGGACAGCTTCAGGGGTGCAATCACCAACAGAGAAGGATTTACCACAACCGCAGCCATCTGTTGCATTAGGATTCTCGAAAGTAAAACCGCTTTGGGTTAAGCTTTCAGCAAAATCGACAATTACACCATCAATCAAAGGAGCGCTCACAGGATCAACATAAATGGGTACTCTGTCCTGTTCAAATACGACATCATCTTCGTTGGGTTCACCGATAATATCCATGATGTATTCGTAGCCATTACAGCCACCATCTTTAACACCGACTCGAACACCAGGGCGAGATCCTTCCGTCGTTCTGAGGAATGTACGAATGCGAAAGGCAGCTTTTTCAGTCAGATTAACAGTCATGAAATTCTCCAAAGAGTAAGGGTAGGATGGGTTTTGCCCATCAAGTAGAGTAAGAGTAGGATGGGCTTTGCCCATCACATTAAGTAAATTAATTAGCGCTTTGACAAGACAGAAGACAGCAAAACTGCCATCTGCCCTCTTTTAAGCAAAAACCTCGGCTTTGGGACTATTTTCGGTCATTGCTTGATCAAGCGTCTGCTTTGTCAAAGAACCACAGACGGGACAATTGGGGTCATGATAAGGTCGGCGTTTGGCAAAGGTTGCGTTCCCTAATTCCATCGTCAAAAGTTGACCAAACAGAGGCTGACCAAATCCAGTGATGACCTTAACCCCTTCTAGTGCCGCTAAACAGGCAAGTGTGCCAGATACTGCGCCAATAACTCCAAATCCCCATCGATCCCAGTCAGGTTTTTCAGGGAAGATACAGGACAAACAGGGAGTTTTTCCTGGCATGATGGTAGTTAGGTAAGCATCCATATTATTCATGGCTGCTTCAACCATTGGCTTGTTATATTTCACACAAGCTTGATTGAGTAAATCCCGTTCTGAGAAGTTAAAAGCGCAATCTAAGGCAATATCAGCACGTTGAACTAACCCTTCCACATTTTCGGCCGTGACAAACTCAGGAATGGCCTCAATTTCCACATCAGGGTTGATTTTCGAGAGGGTTTCCTTAGCTTTAGTGACTCTCGGCTTACCCACCCAGTCATCAGTCATCAAAATCTGACGATTCATGTCTTCTCGACGTAAATTGCCACCTCTGACCAGAATTAACTTGCCGATTCCTGCCACGGCCAAATAAAGGGCAACTGTACCACCTAAACCACCAACACCTGTGACTAAGGCGGTTGTTTGTTTCAGTTTGAGTTGTCCCGCTTCACCAAAGCCAGGAAGCATCATTTGACGTTGATAGCGTTCGAGTTCTGTGGGGGTTAGTTCCATTGCACCTATTACACTCCTGAATCTTTGGTTAAATCGTCTAGTAACACCACATTTTTCGGGGTTTCGTTGAAGACTTTGAAGAGTTTTGTTTCGAGGGGACTAGCGGTTAAGAAAAGCTCGTAAGCTTCAGCAAAAGCTTGGCCGTATTTATCGAGTCTTTCACTTTCGCTAAGATCAGGAAAAGCCTTGTCAACTTCACTAATTAATAGGGAAAATTGCTTAAGAATATGGAGACGATTGACGTTCACAAATTGTTGGTCATACTCAATGCCAAAGAAGTTAAGATAATCTTCGGCGTTCACTAATTGTCTGAAGTCAGATAAGGTTTTTTCCATGACAGTCATTAAAGTTGTTCCTCCCAACTTTTGAGTTGTTTTTTCAGTTGATCTAGCTCACGATAGATATCGTAAGTTTTGCTGGCTTCCTCTAACAGATTTTCGTAATCTGCGGGCAACCCTTCAGCTAGGTCATGTAGATCCATTTTCATCTGACCTGCTTTAGAATTCAGTTTCCGAATATACTTTTTTAATTCGGCAACGTTTTCTGGGGTTGGAGGTTTGGAAGCGACTGGGGGTTTAGAGATTGTTTGAACCATTTTTCCAATTATTCAGTTAACAATTATTAATGAGCAGTGAGCAGCTTTTTCAGTAACGATTTATTAAGTATGAAGAGTGAGCATTGTTAACCATTACCTGATTATTGGTCACTCTTCACTGGTTACTGTTTAAGCGTTAGCAACTTCAGGGTATTTTTCGATGATGTCAACCCCTGAATTAATCAGTTTTTCTCCTCGTTCAGCTAATTTTTCGAGGGAGTCAAAGCCAAAGCGCTGGGCATCTCTGAGGGTACGGTTAACTACCATTAAACGACCACACCAAACTAATGACCAACCAAAGCCTTCATGACTGAGATCAATTACTACTTGACAGAGTTTACCTGTCTTTTTCTCAACGATGGCAGCGATCGCACGGAAATAACACATAATGCGTAATTGGGTGGTTGCATCCACATCTCCTTCAACAGAGATTTCTTTCTTTTTCTTTTTGCTAACCACGTAACCAGATAACACTAATGCGTCTTCCCAAGTCCGAAAAACACCGTAATGATCTTGAGCACGAACTTGACGAACTAATTCTTGTAAGAATTCATTGTCAGCAACAAAAGCTGCGTTAGCTTCCTTGGTATCTACTTCAGAGGTGTTTGTTGTTTGTGTTGTCATGATGGTGAAAGGTAATGATAAGGTGAACAAAGAAATAGGTTTGAAGGGCAGAAAATCATAAATTATGAACAGTGAAGCTATTTATGATCATTCATAATTTATTCGTCGTCGTCTTCAAAGTCGAAAGATTTAGGTTTATTGCGTAGATTCAAAATCTTCCGTAACCAAGGCGCAGGGGTGCCATTTAATTGTTTAATTAGTTCATCAAGAACGTCGGTGATGGCTTCGTCTTCTTGATTCGTTCTGAGGGGGGTAATTTTATTAGCAACTAAACGAGTCGCTGCACTTTTGCCAATGGCGGAGGTATAAACAATGGTGCAATCTTTCACCGCAGCAACTTTAGGAACTAATTTATCTTCGTTGCCGTCTTCTGCTAGGTTGCCGCCAAATTCTACGGTTTCTAAATAATTATACCCCGTTTCGGCCACTTCATAAATTGCGATTTGTTTTGCTGAACCAAAGTGAGCATTTACTCGCACATTGTCATAGGTTGTAAAGCCAACTTTCATGATCATTTCTCCTCTTTTGATGTTCAAAGGATTGTTTAGTAGAACAAGCTTCTAGCTTGTAATCTTTTAGCAAAACAAGCTTCTAGCTTGTCATAAGATAACGGGCAGGATGCCCATAAATAATAAGATAACGGGCAGGATGCCCATACCACTTAGTAAGCTTCTAGCTTGTAACCGAATAGGTAAGATGCTTTCCCATTAATAACAGGCAAGATGCCTGTGCTACTTGATAACGGGTCAGATATTTTCCCATTAATAACGGGCAAGATGCCCGTGCTACTAAGACAAACCTAGAAAAAGTCCTTAACCCTTAAACTGGCATTATGGGCTAAAACTTCCCCTGTCCTCACTAAACTTTCTAAGGAGTCAAAACTAAATTGACTCAACCTAGTGATCAGTTCATAAGTGACCAATAAATTACCACAAAAGATCAAAGCAGAACTAACACCCTCAGTGCTTAAATTAATAAAGACTTGGGGGATTTTTCCCGTTTTTTCTTCAATCAAACTAGCAACAGTTTGATAAAAAGCAGTAATCTGAATTTGCAGTAAATTATTAGATGGGGTACTCTTTCCTTTGATACCAAAGGCGGACTTTCCTGAAAGTGGAATAATTAAGGAATTCAAGAGTTTCTCATCGGACCAATCTTGATATGTTTCGTCCCTATCAGCGATACGAAACTGCTCTAGAAATACCGTTAGAAAGGGATGATGGGTGTGGCTAATCTTAGCCGATTTTTCAAAAAAGGTTGATGAAGAAAACATAGCCTTGAATTCCTTGACAATGATGGTGGTTGTTTTTGTTGGGGCGCTCATGCTTACGCCCAATGACAAGGCTTACGCCTAAGAAGACATGAGGATGGGTAGGTTAATGAAACCTACCCAAAAGAACCGTCTGATTAACGAATTAAGTCGTAGGAAATATCGGTCTTAGCAGGAACGATGGTGTTACGATCTAACTCATCTAATACGCTATTAGAAATCCAATTGAGGAGATTTAACGCACCTTCATAACCGATGGTGGAATAACGGTGTAAGTGGTGACGGTCAAAGATGGGATAACCAATGCGGATTAAGGGGGTTCCGGTATCACGCCAGAGGTATTTAGCGTAGGAGTTACCGATTAAGAAGTCAACTGGCTCAGTAAAGAGAAGTGAACGCATGTGCCAGAGGTCTTTTTTGCCCCAAACGGTAGCTTCTTGTCCATAAGGACTTCCTTTGAGTAAGGTATTAGCTTCTTCTTCAAATTCAGGGGTGCTGTTAGTTACAAGAACGTGAACAGGTTCTACCCCTAATTCTAGTAAGAATTGTAGTAAGCCTAAGACTAAATCAGGATCTCCATAGAGAGCAGCTTTTTTACCGTGTAACCATGCTTGGGTATCGGTAATAGCGTCAACTGCACGACCCCGTTCTAATTCTAATTGGTAAGGAATAGGATTACCAGTGGCTTCAGAAAGCGCCATTAAGAACTCATCCGTTCCTTTAATACCCCAAGGACGATAGGTAGCGGTTTTTTGTCCCCACTCTTTCTCGATGTAGTCAAGGGTTTTGGTGGTGCAGTAGTCTTGAAGAGAAATGGTTTGTTCAGCATTGATCGACTCAGCAGCCACATCTAAGGGAGTTCCCCCTTGATACATCTTGAATTCGCCATCGTTGGGAGAATCAAGGTATAGTTCGTGATCGCCAAGAATGGTTGCATTAACACCCAGTAAAGAGGTGATGCGTTTTAGTTCTCTCAAGTTACCGATGTAGGTTTCAAACCCAGGGATGAAGTTAATGGTACCGTTGGTGGTTTCTTTTTTCTTCCCTTCGGTTAGGTTAGAGAGAATCCCTTTCATCATGTTGTCATATCCAGTGACATGAGAACCAACGAAACTGGGAGTGTGAGCGTAAGGAACAGGGAAATCTTGGGGAATAGAACCTTCATTTTTGGAGTTGGTGATGAATGCACCTAAGTCATCCCCGATAACTTCTGCCATACAGGTTGTGCAAACTGCGATCATTTTGGGTTTGTAGAGGGCATAAGAGTTAGCCAACCCATCGATCATATTTTTCAAGCCACCAAATACCGCAGCGTTTTCTGTCATAGAACTAGAAACAGCGCTGAAGGGTTCTTTGAAGTGACGGGTGAAGTGGGTACGGAAATAAGCGACACAACCTTGAGACCCATGTACGAAGGGTAAGGTACTTTCAAAACCAACGGCTGCAAGGATAGCACCCAAGGGTTGACAAGCTTTAGCAGGGTTAACGGTTAAGGCTTCACGAGCAAAGTTTTTCTCGCGATATTCCCAAGTTTTTGTCCATTCAGCAGCAGCTTTAACTTGATCTTCGGGAGGCATTCCTTCATATGCCTGTTTGTTTTTGAAGAGTTCCTGGTATTCAGGATTTTGGAAGAGTTCGGCGTGGTCTTTGATTTGATCTACGTTCTGAGCCATGATTAATCCTATTGAAACGAAAGGGGTTCAGGTGAATTTAGAATTTAGAATTTAGAATTTAGAATGAAGAATTTAGAATTAAATGATTCTGCATTCTCCATTCTGCATTCCTCATTTACTTACTTCTTCCAAGGAGCGCCAATTAAATCCCAAGTGGGGCTGTTGAGGGCTAAGTCCATGTCACGAGCGAAGATAGCGAAGCCATCATAACCGTGATAAGGTCCTGAGTAATCCCAAGAGTGCATTTGACGGAAGGGAAGTGCCATTTTTTGGAAGACATACTTCTCTTTAATCCCTGAAGCAACTAAATCGGGTTTTAGTTCTTCAACAAATTTCTCGAATTCATAACCCGTTACGTCGTCATAGATTAAGGTGGCATCTTCAACGTAGTGGGTGGTGCGTTTATAATCGTCACCGTGAGCGAATTCATAGCCTGTTCCAATTACTTCCATACCTAAGTCATAGAAAGCGGGAACAACGTGGCGAGGACGTAAACCACCAACCATCATCATGACGGTTTTGCCTTGTAAGCGAGGACGATATTTAGCAATCACCTCATCAGCTTGTTTTTGGTACTTAGCAATTACTTCTTCTGCTTTAGCTTTGATGTTATCATCAAAGAATTCAGCGATGGAGCGTAAAGATTCAGCAATCTTGGTTGGTCCAAAGAAGTTGTATTCATGCCAGGGAATACCATATTTTTCTTCCATGTAACGGCTGATATAGTTCATGGAACGATAACAGTGAACAAGATTTAATTTCACTGTGGGGGTGTTTTTGATTTCTTCTAATGTGCCATCTCCAGACCATTGAGCAACAACTCGTAAGCCCATTTCTTCAAGAAGAATCCGAGAAGACCAAGCGTCACCACCGATGTTATAGTCACCGATAATTGCTACATCATAAGCTGTGCTTTCGATGCTAGGCTCTTCACCTTTTTCAAAGATCCAGTCACGGATAGAGTCGTTAGCGATATGGTGTCCTAAAGATTGAGACACACCACGGAAACCTTCACAACGAACGGGAACAACGGTTTTACCAATGTCTTTGCTGGTTTGACGAGCAACCGCTTCGATGTCATCTCCGATTAACCCGATGGGACATTCAGATTGAATAGAAACACCACCATTAAGAGGGAATAATTCTTCAATTTCGTGGATTAATTTAGTCAGTTTTTTGTCACCACCGAATACAATGTCTCTTTCTTGGAAGTCGGAGGTGAATTGCATTGTACCAAAGGTATCAACACCTGTTGTTCCAATATAGTAGTTACGACGACCTGACCAAGAGTAGTAACCACAACCAACGGGTCCGTGGGAGATATGAATCATATCTTTAATCGGTCCCCAAACCACCCCTTTGGATCCTGCATAAGCACAACCACGAGTGGTCATAACACCAGGAATGGATTGTTTGTTGGATTTTACACCACAATCGGATTTGCCTTCTTCATAGACGTTGAGGTGTTTCGCACGTTTTTTGGCTGCTTTCTCAGGATAGACGGATAGAACCTCATCTATCAGCTTTTGTCTTTCTTCTACGGTTGCCATAATGTTCCTCTCTTGAAATGGTGGGGGGTTTAAGGGAGTCTGGAAAGGGTGAGGCGAGGGAGAGGAGAAATTATAGATATACAGATAACTCCTGCCTTCTGCCCTGCCTCTTACCTTTAATTAAACAGCTGTTGCTTCTTTCGCTTTGTCGGCTGCAACTGCTTTTTCGTATTCGTCTTCACCGCCAAGGATACCGAAGTCAACTAATAGTTCTTCCAATTCATCCATTGTGATAGGTGTAGGAATAACTAGGTTGGTGTTGTTTTCGATTTTGTCAGCTAATTGACGATATTCATCAGCTTGGGGGTGATCAGGAGAGAATTCGATTACAGTCATCCGACGTAATTCAGCTTCTTGAACCTGTTTGCTACGAGGAACAAAGTGAATCATTTGAGTGCCTAAACGACGTGCGAGTTCTTCGATTAACTCAACTTCACACTCAACATTACGGCTGTTACAGATTAAACCACCGAGGCGAACTCCACCAGAGTGAGCATATTTTAGAATCCCCCGTGCGATGTTGTTAGCTGCATACATCGCCATCATTTCACCAGAGGTAACGATGTAGATTTCTTGTGCTTTACCTTCACGAATAGGCATAGCAAATCCACCACAAACAACGTCACCTAATACGTCGTAGGAAACGAAGTCTAGATCTTCGTAAGCTCCTTCTTCTTCTAGGAAGTTAATAGCGGTGATAATTCCACGACCAGCACAACCAACACCAGGCTCTGGACCACCAGATTCAACACATTTTACATCTTTGTAACCTTTGAGCAATACTTCTTCGAGTTCTAAATCTTCAACTGAACCCCGTTCTGCTGCTAAGTGTAGAATGGTGGTTTGAGCTTTACAGTGCAGCATTAAGCGAGTAGAATCTGCTTTGGGGTCACATCCAACAATCATGATACGATTGTTATCAGCTAATGCAGCAATGGTGTTTTGAGAAGTGGTGGATTTACCGATACCGCCTTTTCCGTAGAATGCAATTTGTCGCATGGTTAATGTCTCGCTTAGAAATGAAATGGTTGACAGTTTTTGGGTGTCAGGTGTCAGGTATTGGTTATTAAACTGAGCACTGCTGACTTCTGTTGGTTGGGGGACGAAAGCGCCTCCCCTCTTTGACAACGATTCAAAAAATCAAAATCGGCTAATCATTTGAACTTTGAACTTTGAATTTTGAATTGTCCGTAGAGGTGGTGAGCGCTCTCGTACCTTGGAGTTAAGATAGTTCATGATTTTCTGAGAAAAAAGATCAAGTTTGTAGAATCAAGAATTAGAATTGATCATTCATAATTCACAATTCATAATTTATTTACACTTCAACGACCGTTAAACTAGGTAAGACTCGTTCTTGTAATCGGGATTCGATGGCAATCTTTAAGGTGACAGTGCTACTAGCACAAGAGCCACAAGCACCTTTGAGACGGACTTTGACCACATCGCCATCCACATCAAACAGTTCTACATCGCCCCCATCTTCTGCTAAGACGGGTTTAACTTCTTCTTCAAGTACCTGTTCAATGAGGCGAATTTTCTGCAAGTTGGTTAGGGGAAGAACCTCTTGTTGTGCTTTTTCTTCAACAACTTTAGTAGCTGTTTCAACCGCATTTGCTTTTTGCTGTTGAACTTCGTAAAGAATATCGTCAATATCTACTAAACAAGAGGTACAACCGCCACCTGCTTTAACATAATTTGTTACCTGTTCGGTGGTAGTTAAGTCATTTTCGACAATCACACGACGAATACGGGTGTCAGTGATACCGAAGCAACGACAGATTAACTCACCTTCATCATCTTCGTGGTTATCAAGAGGAATACCTCGATAATTAAAGATGGCAGCTTCTAGCGCTTCTTGACCCATCACCGAACAGTGCATTTTCTCTTCAGGGAGTCCCCCTAAAAATTCTGCAATTTCACGGTTCGTAAGATTTAAAGCCTGGTCAAGAGTTTTACCAATAATGAGTTCCGTTAACGCACTGGAGGAAGCAATCGCTGATGCACAACCGAAGGTTTGAAACCTTGCATCTAAAATTGTGTCTGTATCGATTTTAACTTTAAGATAGAGTCTTAAGGCATCTCCGCAGGAAATACTGCCAACATCGCCATAAGTAACTGCTTCGCCTTCGCTTACTTCCTGAATCGCCCCTTGGTTTCGGGGGTTATGGAAGTGTTCCATTACTGTCTCAGTGTAGTCCCACATTTTAGTTAATCGTTGATAGTTAATAGTTGATAGTTAGGGAAAGGTGGGGAGAAGGGGAGGAAATTATAGGTAATTAACCTCTGCCTTCTGCCTCCTGCTTCCTGTTTTATCTTGCTAATACTGCTGCTTCTTGTTCTTTCAACCAGTCAGCGTCATCGCTGTTAAAGGGAGAAATCGCTCGTAAACGGTCAACAATATCGGGCAAGACGGTTAACACTTGTTCAATATCGGCTTGAGTGGTGTAACGAGATAAACTAAAGCGAATTGAACCATGTAGGACACTATAGGGAAGTCCCATTGCCCGTAAAACGTGGGAGGGTTCGAGTGAACCAGAGGTACAAGCTGACCCAGAGGAAGCACAGATACCATGCTTATCTAAGGATAAGAGAACCGCTTCTCCTTCGATGTATTTAAAGCCAATATTGGTGGTATTAGGCAATCTTTGGGTGGGATGACCATTTAAGACCGTATCGGGCAAGGTAGCTAAAATAGTTTGTTCTAGTAAATCCCGTAATTGCTGTTCGTGGTCAATATACATTAGGTTGGTTTCTGCTAACTCGGCTGCTTTGCCTAATGCAATGAGACCTGGAACATTTTCTGTGCCGCCTCTCCGGCCTCTCTCCTGGTGTCCCCCAATTAGTAAAGGACGAAAACGAGTTCCTTTACGCACATATAAAGCACCAATCCCTTTAGGGGCGTGAATTTTATGACCCGATAAGGTTAACATATCGATGGTGCTGTTTTTCATGTCAAGGGCAACTTTACCCACCGCCTGTACCGCATCTACATGAAAGATTGCGCCGTATTCTTTGGCTAATGCACCTGCTTGTTCAATGGGGAAAATCGTTCCCGTTTCATTGTTAGCGTACATTAAGGTCACAAGCGCTGTGCTTCCAGTTAACGCTGCTTCTAATTCATCTAAGTCTAATTGACCATTAGCATCTACCGATAAGTAAGTAACAGTATAGCCTTTCTTTTCTAGATGACGACAGACATTGAGGATGGCGGGGTGTTCAACTGCACTGGTGATAATGTGGCGCTTATCAGGTTGGGCAGTTAAGGCTGCATGGATAGCTGCATTATCTCCCTCTGTACCACAACTGGTAAAAACAATCTCTGAGGGTTCAGCATTTAAGAGAGAAGCCACTTGCGCTCTAGCGTTTCTGACTGCTTGACCGACTTGGCCACCAAAGGTGTGCATACTAGAAGGATTACCATAAAACTCGGTCAGATAAGGGAGCATTGCTGCTACCACTTCGTCATCAATTCGGGTCGTTGCGTTATTGTCAAGATAAATGCAGTTATTCATTTCAGTTCAGAAGTTCAGGGTTTGTAGTAAGCCCTTGAGGGCGGAGGACTGTCCGTTGGTTGAGGGCTAAAGCCCCTACTACGAACTTTTTAGAATGGGATTAATGGATGTCTTGCTTATGGGTTCTTAAGCGCTGCATAAGGCTGTTGTAACGGGTGAACCAGTCTTCCCAATAATTATTTTTTTCGGAACTAGAAATACTGGGGACACATTTTTCTCTCTTCGTGAGGTAACTCATGGGTTACTTTGCTCCAATTCCAAATATGTGCAGATTTCAGAAACTGTTAGGGCGCAGGGCTTGCGCCCGTTAGAATGTAATTAAGCAGTGACTAATTGAGCCTCTTGTTGCTTCATATATTCTTCGTAGAAGTCTAAAGCAACTTTATCAATGAGGTCATATCCTTCAAAGGGAATCACACCTGCTTTGCGTAATTCTTCTTGGGGACAAGGACCAATTTTGGCAGATAGCACCCCTTTACAATCAGCGATTGTTTTGATGATGAGGTCTAATGTGGCTTCTTCGCCATATCCACCTTGACAGTAGTGGTCAATCTTACGGTGTCCCACAAATTTAGCTTCGACACCATCTACTTCAAAGATTTGGAATTCTTTGGCATGACCGAAGTGTTGATTAACCGTACCATTGCCTTTGGTTGCCACTGCAACTAAAATCTTAGGCATATCTTTGCGGTTTTTCGCCTCAGCTTCCGCTTTCTTCTCAGCTTTTGCTGCTGCAATTTCTTCACGGAATTTTCTGATGCCATCATGGACTTCTTTGCGAGTATCTAAATTATACTCAGGCTGCATTTCCATGAATTTGTCTTTGGTGAATTCTTGAGAACGATCTTCTCCTAGTAATCCGACTGCATCCGCCCGACATTGACGACAGTGGCGCATCATTTTCATGTTGCCTGAACAAGCATCTTGTAAGGCTTTTAACTCTTTGGGTTTGGGACCACGTTGTCCAGTTAAACCAAAGTGAGTTCCATGTTCAGGGGCAGAGATTAAGGGCATAATGTTGTGTAAGAATGCACCTTTAGAACGAATCACTTGGTTAACTTCTTGTAAGTGTTCGTCATTAATGCCAGGAATCATGACAGAATTCACTTTACAGAGAATATCTGCTTCCCGTAGGGCATCGAGACTTTCCATCTGCCGTTCATGAAGGATACGGGCTGCATCTAAGCCTTTGTAACGTTTCCGTTGCCAACGAACCCAAGGATAAATTTTAGTCCCAACTTCAGGGTCAACCATATTAATGGTTAAGGTAACATGATCAATATTAAGTTGCTTAAGTTCTTCTATATGGTCGGGCACCATTAAACCGTTACTAGATAGGCATAATTTAATATCAGGCGCTTTATCTGCAATTAAGCTGAAGGTGCGTAAGGTTTGTTTGGGGTTCGCCATCGGATCACCAGGTCCTGCAATCCCTAATACGGTCATTTGGGGGATTTTTCCAGCAATGACTAGGACTTTGTGAGAGGCTTCTTCTGGAGTTAATAATTCACTAACCACACCAGGACGACTTTCGTTAGCGCAATCATATTTACGGTTACAATAATTACATTGAATATTACAAGCAGGAGCGACGGCAACGTGCATCCGTGCATAATGGTGATGGGCTTCTTCACTATAACAAGGGTGTTTTTCAATTCGTTCTTGAATCTTGGGGTCGAGTTCAGAAGGTGCAGGAGCATTAGAGCTACAGCCACAACCTTTAGAGGTGTCTTTAACTGCCTTAGTTAACTTCTCTGCTGATGAAGTTTCAGTCTGGGTGGGAAGTGTTGATACAACCATTGAATTCCGTGATAAGAGGGTGTTCTTGATCCGTGTGTCTGAAGTGGGGTAAGCCCAAATAAGTTTTATTCAACTTCCTTCAGTTCGATAAAAAAGTTATATCATCACCCCCTTTTTCAGCACTCACACCCCCCCCTCAGATCAAATTGGTTAGCCTTATTAAGGTCTGCTGTGTTGGATCAAAGCGTTATATCATCAGGGGTTTAGGAATTTTAAAAATTTTTTTCGGGACAAGCAACTGGTATTTAATGAGTGGGGTGTCAGTTTTTTTATGAGGGGCTTGCTGTATTCTTAAGCTTAGTTGCACTCAGGGTCAATCCTAGTCAGGATAAGGGTTTGAGTGATATTGAGTGGAACTGGATTGATTTAACTTAGTTTGCACTCATTTCCAGCAGAATGGATAAATTCGATACATTCTCTGTCAGAAGAAAAGATAAATCCGATACATTATATATAGTGTAACGGGATGAGGGGTGAACAATGATTAGTTTTAGGGGTTGGTTGAAGCGATCGCACTCTTCATTTTTAGCCATGACATGAGTACAAATCCTAACCATCTCCATTATTTGTTACCAGTCATGTATCTAGTGACGTTCATTCCTAAGATGTGATGCCCAATATAGGGGAAGCTGAAGAAGTAGCGCTCTTAAAAAGATCCGCAAAGCATAGACTATAAAAAGTTTTCGTTCGTGCTGTCCTTACCCATGCAGAATATGACATAGACAACTGGAAAAACGACCCTTGGTTCTCCTAACCAGCAAGCTTACCTGAAATTATTACAAGCGTTTCCTCCTCGTCCAATCGCATCAGAAGAAGATTATCAAGCAACTCGTGCCATTATTCTGATTGAAGAAGATAATCCAGTCTCCTCAACCATTATTTTATGTCATAATTCAGATTAATGAGGATTTAACGGTTTAATGAGGATTTAACGGTGTTAACTACGAGAATTGACCTGTATCAACAATTCTCTTATGTCATATTCAGATTAATGAGGATTTAACGGTGTTAAATCCCTACGAGAATTGACCTGTAGGGACATAATAGTATTATGTCCTAATAATATTAGGTCTTAATACTATTATGTAATCAATATGATGAATTGACCCCAACACCTGAATAAAAGTTGTAGGGTGGGCAAATGCTTCTTCAGCAGGGATTATTATACACAGAGAACTTGCCCACCATCGTGAACTTAACCGTGTCAATTAGGGGTGATGGTGGGCAAGTCTTTAAAAGTCTCTAA
>JBFRWQ010000320.1:0-2676 GCA_051439665.1 Microcystaceae cyanobacterium
AGTCATGAGTTTTCAGTCTTTCGCAAGGAAGACTGATTTTTTTTGAAGTAGAAAGATTGTTCCCAGAATGAACCAATAAGTCCACTATTTCACCCGACAGTCTAATCTATCAATCGGGTTAAGACACTACCTAAAATCGATAAAGCTGCTAGAGTTAAAAGAACAGGACTTAACCCCACCAATGTCTCTGCAATTCCGGCTAGGGCTAAAGGAAGAGATAAGGCAATATTAACCGCATTATTCTGCAAGCCAAACACCTTTCCTCGCATTTCTACTGGCGTTTCTGCTTGAATCATGGTTTGCATAGGAACACCTACCATTGCAGCAAATAACCCCAACATCACAATCATCAACAACACTAACCATAAACTATAGGTAACAAAGGCTAATCCAATCAAAGAAAAAGCCATCCCTAATGATCCCCAGACACTTAACTGAGAATGAGCGAATTTTTGCCCCCAATTACCGACAATTCCTGCACCCAGCGCCATTCCTACCCCACATCCTGCTAGGAGGAAGCCAAATTGTTCGGCCTTTAACCCTGGGATAGTTTCTGCTAATCGTACTGCTAACACGGATAAAGCAGCAAAAATAGAGAATAAAATAATTAATTGAACTAGAGCATTGCGGACTCGATGGTTTCCTTTTAAATATCTAATTCCTTCTCGTAAATCATCTAAAACATGGGGATGTTCATGATCTTGAGCTAAATTTTTCTCTCCTGTGCGTAAACTCATGAGAATAGCAGCAGCGATCAAATAAGCGCCACCGACCACTGATGCTTTGCCTAAATCCCAAGAAAAGCCAATTTTTTCACTAAAATGAGCAGCAGCCTCTAATAAGGGATCACCAATGGCAAAACCAATAATTGTCATAGCCATCATCGTCGTTGTAAACAGGGAATTAGCAGCGAGTAAATTACGGCGCTTGACGACAAGGGGAATTGTAACCTGTTCGGCTGGGGCAAAAAACTGAGTAATTGTAGAGCAAAGAAATGTTAACGTGAGAATAATTACAAATCCCATTGGTAGGGAAAAATTATCATTAATTTGACCATTCCACTGCCGCATAAATAAGGGTAAACCCGTTAGGGAAAGCTGCAAATTGTGATCCGAAGCAAGCCATAATAAAGGAGGGATGATCAGAACTAGCGCACTACGAATGAAGTTAGAACTGACTAAAACGCCTTTTTTTGACCAACGATCAACAAAAACCCCTGCTAATGAGCCAAATAAGACAGCAGGGATGGTAAAAGCAATCATAATGGCTGATACCCAACCACTAATCGATTGATTTTCCCCCTGAAAATAGCCCGCAATTAAGGCTATCATTAAAACTAAATAGACTTTATCAGCTAATTGAGAGAAAATTTGACCTATCCAGAGAATTAAAAAGCGAGAATTGTTAAACACAGCAGAGAATCCTTGATCAGATTGTAGATCATCAGGAGAGGTCTGAGATTCGGGACTGGGTGGTAAATCGACAGATGTGGTTTGATCGGAAAATTCAGAAACGGGCATTTTTATCTAAAATTCTAATGAAATGAGACTATCTATCAAACTAGCAGCCCGAAATGTTTTACCAAGATGATATTGAGCGTAATTTCTCAAAATATTTTCTACCCTAACCCACGCCATCGTTAAGCTTGATGATAAACGATGAGGGGGTAACATTTGGGCAGGTTGGGGTAAGGTGGGACTGCCAAGATGCTGCATAAAGGTTAATTCAACTGCTCCTAGTTTACTATTGATAGGGGGAAGTAATAAAGGGGAATCCTCAGATGATTTTTCTAAACTCACGATTCCACCTGCTTCAAAGCTAAATCCAACTCGCCAACGAGGATTATCAAAATTAGCTTGTATGGTTTTTTGTGTCAGACAACAAGATGAAACCTGTGGCGCAAGTCCTCCCACTACTAAACAGTGAAATACTGCTTGGGCAAGATGGGCATAAATCTCAGACTCTTGTGTCAGTTTTTCTAAGCGAGAAAGATGTTCCAGTAGAATTTCATAGATTTCTGTCTGAGGTTGATCACTAAGAGCGAATGCTAGGGTTAATTCTCCGAGATACTGACTGGCTGTCAGTTTTCCTAAACTTTGGCTCAGGCCAGGGTAACAGCGTAGGGTTTCCGCTTGGGTTATTTTGGCCAGCGATCGCCCCTGCACTACCAAAAAGCGATTAACAACGAATAATTCACTCCGTCCTCGTAAACGGGATTTAAACTTACGAGAACCTGGGGCAATGGCTCTAATTAATCCATATTCTGGGGAAAGAACGGTTAACAAACGATCTGTTTCCCCCATTGGTTTCCCTTGTAAAATAATGCCTGTTGCTTGATAACTTTTACTCATTTCGGGTGTCAGTAATTGTAGATTGGGTTTCTTTCGTCAACCCAACAAAGAGTAAGAATTGCACTATACCTAAAATAACGAGCGAGAGATAGCCACGTCCTTTGAAAGCGTGGCAGTCGAGCGGTAGAGGGTTTTAACCCTCAGATCTACTAAGGATATAGCAAGAATTATCGTGTTAGAATGATACCATGAATTATCAAACACAAAAAATCCTGTTAACCGGAAATATTGATGATGAAGTTCACAGTTACCTGTTATGGTGTTGTGAGCAATCAAACCAGCTATATAACTCAGTGTTGTATAGTATTCGTCAAAAACATTTTGA
>JBFRWQ010000321.1:0-3270 GCA_051439665.1 Microcystaceae cyanobacterium
AATAACTTAAATTATAACAAGAGATAGTATAATATTTATTTTCCATATAGAACTAGCAGGATACAAAGAATTTTCACAAAACACACGACAAGATGATGCTCCACAAACTATTATCATAGAATATACAGACCCAAGTTCCAATACCCAAGCCGTTGCGGTTCTAGAAGCGTTTATGGAGGAAATGGTCAACTATAGCCGTTGGCTAAATACCTATCAATTACGGAATAAAATTGAGGCTTTAGAAAAAAGGTTAGGGGAAGTGAAAATAGACCTAACCGAAGCAGAACGAAGATTTTATGATTATATCAGCAAACAGGGCACAGAACTATTAGCAATTCAGGATGGGAGTCTATTTAGTGGAATTACCAGTAGTCAACAACAACAGCGAGAACTCAAGTTAGCGCTTGATGAAATTGAAGGTCAAATTAGTAGCCTCATTAATCAATTGGGTTTAAGTCCAGACCAAGCCTATACATCGGTTGCCTTAAGCGCTGACCCCATTTTAGCCAACCTTCGAGCCTCTATTTTAAATACTGAGCTACAACTTGAACGCTTAAGGATTGATCTAAAAGAGGAACACCCGCTCATTCAACAGTTAGTGAAGGAGAAGAACGTTAACGAGATTCTCTTACAACAAAGAGCGACAGAATTAATTGGAGATAGGGACTATGCCCCAGTTCCTAGTGAAATACGTAAAGAATCTAGCCTAGATCCCAACCGACAACAATTAGCCAGTCAGTTGTTAATCCTAGAAACTCAGCAAGCAGGTTTAAGGGAGCAGTTGGCCTCAACAATTCAAACAGAACAGGAATTGCGAGATCAATACAATCGATTTCCCGATCAACAGTTACAACAAGCCCAATTAGTACAAGAAGTTGAATTTCAACGGGTTGTCTATCAAAATATTTTGACCGCCTTGGTGGATGCTCAAGCCGCAGAAGCAGAAACAGTTGGGAGTTTAACAGTTGTCAGTCCCGCCACCTACCTCCCTGGCCCCCCTGTAGCCCCTGAGACGAAAAATCCCATCGTGATCATCATTCTTGGTGGGGTATTAGGTGTGTTAGGGGGAATGGGGGTGATCTACCTCCTTGCGACAATTGATGATCGCCTACACACAGCACAAGAATTACGAAGTGCCTTGAGCGATCGCGAATTACTACTCTTAGGAGAATTTCCTGAAATTGTGGTGGCTTCAGAGGAAGAACCGCCCATCATCGACGATTTTGATTCTTTCTACTTACCCTACTATGAGAGATGTCGTAGTAGTTTACGTCGCTTAGGCTCAGAACTCTCTAAAGTAATGGTAGTGACGAGTATCAGTAATGAAGAAGGAAAAACGATTACCGCCTACAACCTAGCGATCGCCTCTGCTTTTGCGGGCAAACGAACCCTGCTTCTAGAAGCAGATCTACGAATGCCATCCCAATCTTCTCTAGTAGGGGTTGATCCTGATCAGGTAGCAAATATTGAGCCACTAAAATACTATGCCGCCCGTAGTGAAGCGATTAAATTAGTACCAGGGATTGCCAATTTATATATTTTGCCTAGCTCAGGCCCCCAACGCCAAGCGTCAGCGATTCTAGAATCGAGTGAGTTTCAACTCTTCCTCAAAGATGCACGGGGACGGTTCGATGTCGTCATGATCGATACACCTTCCCTATCTCGTTGTAATGACGCTCTGTTGCTCGAACCCTTTAGCGATGGCTTACTCCTAGTCACTAATCCTGGTATAACTCGCTCTAGCTTACTCGAAGAAGCCGCCGATCAATTTGCTGAAGCCGATATTTCCGTATTAGGTGCTGTCATTAACCAGAGTGAAGATATGCAAGAAGCGCCCATCTCTGAAACAATCCTAACAACAGAAACTTCCTCTGATGAAGAGGAAGCTGATGAAGAAACCACAGAGGTAGAACCAGAAAAAGTGGAGGTATAATACCAAATCAAACTTATAAAATTTAGTTTAGGTAGAGAGGGGGAAGTCAAATTTAGGGTAAACATAATTAATCTTCGAGGTTTTTATGCGTGCCTTCTGCCTTAGTAAATATATATTGCTCCTGTTGCTTGTAGGTTAATACTGCGATCGCCAGCCCCTTCCTCTCCTTCTGTTGTCAGGATACGAACATTAATCCTATTATCTTCTGTCACTTCAACTTGATAATTGAGAGCGATGCGAGAACTATTAGGATTATTACTTGTGGGATAAAGGACTATATACAGTTCAGGGCTAACATTTTCTAGGGTTTCTGTCACGTTTACTGCAATAGGAATCGGGTCAGGATCAATATTAGTAATAGCGTAGTCAAGTTCCAATCCCGTTTCGTTAATTAAATTGAGGGTAATAGGGCGATTGAGATCGACCCTAGCTACGGGTTGCCAAAATCCAGGTTGATAAGTTTGAGCAGGAGGATCTTGGGCAGTTACGACTAAAGAGGTAAGATTAACCGTACTGAGACAAAGAGAGAATAAAAACCACTTCATCACCTTATTCACACCTATCCATATTTGTAGGCTTCTATTGTAGCAGGAGACGTAAAGGTTAGAGAATTTGAACGAGTCAGCATTGTTAACTAGGGTTTGCTCAATAACCCTAAAATCCTTATCGATCAAGGTTTTGAGGGTGCTTCATAGTCAAAAAAGTGCTAACAACCAGAAAGTAATATACTAAAAGCCTTGCACTTTTTTTCTTTTTAGATCATTCTAACCCCCCTTCTGACTTGGTGACTCCTTACCCCCACCCAAATACTTTTTCAGCAAACCCTAACTATCACCTTCTATAGCAGAGAAAGAGATGGTGTTTGACAATCTTGAACCTGCCAAAGACTTATCCCATCTACAGTTTACGACTGTTCACTGTTAACCGCTAACTGTTCACTCCTATATCATCCAAACAACTGTTGGGAAACTGCTTGTCCCAAAAATCATTGTTAGTCTTGCCCACAAGTCATGAATTGATCAACGAATAAATTTAATTGACTTTTCCTTGCTCCAGAATATTGAATATATTTCGTGGAGAAAAATTGGCATATAATAGTTTTAAAAGGATTTAAAGATTAAAATATACTTTTCAAGTCCACTAAAATCAAAAATAATCTATATAAAACTTATTTAGACTGATTATCTCATTTTTTCTTTTTCGCTTTTCTCTGTAAAGTCACCTGAAATCTACTTATCAACGTGACAAGATACAAAATCTTAAAACTTTGTAATGTTACAAAACAGCATTTTTCTATTAGAATATATAAGGTATTGTAGGGTTAAATATCCCTGCTT
>JBFRWQ010000322.1:0-3565 GCA_051439665.1 Microcystaceae cyanobacterium
AAATTCAGCGCTCAATTAGGTTCAGACACTATTGATGGGGTAGAGAGCTCAGAAAGCCAGTATGGCCTATCTAATCTCGATTTTATGCCCCAAGTTGCCCTAGCCTCTCAAAGTGCAATGGATGGCCGAGATGGGGGTTGGGCAATTCTCTCAGGAGACAACCCCATTAGTTCAACTAACCTCAAATTGCAAGTAGATGAAGATCAAATTCGTGATTCTGAGCGCAGACATACCACAGAACAAGTCAGTTATCTTCTCTTTGAAGAAAAAACGGTAAACTCTAACTCACTCTCCATTAATCCACAGGATTTGCATGATTATCTTCTCACAGGAACATCAGGAATGGATTATTTCCGCTTTGATGATTTAAACAGCGCTTATACAGTCACTGACTTTAATCCTTCACAGGGAGATCAACTTGAGATTGATACTTCTGTTTATGGCTTAGGAATAGGAGATCTTTCTCAGATTCGTCTTAATGATGCCAATCACCTCTTATCCTATAATGGTTACGATTTAGCAACCCTTGAAAACATTACTAATGCTGAGTTTAGTGCTCATCGTGATGTCTTGTTTATTTAACCGATTATTGCTTGGGTTTTTTCCCTAAAAAATTACCAATTTCCAGACTTAACAGCTTATCTTCTCTTGTTTTTCCCTAAACTACTGACAAAAACAGGTAAAATCTTAACTATCAACTCCAACATGATGCACTATACTTTATGACATCCCCTTCCTCTCTACACCTACTCATTAGTAATGATGATGGCATTTCTTCCCTTGGGGTACGAACTCTTGCCAATACCCTCACAGAAGCTGGACACCGTGTCACCGTTGTCTCTCCTGATGGGGAACGTTCCGCCACTGGCCACGGACTAACCCTTCATCACCCCATTCGTGCTGACCTAGTAGAAAATATTTTCCATCCCAATGTTAACGCATGGTCTTGTTCAGGAACACCTGCCGATTGTGTCAAATTTGCCCTTCATTCAGTCTTAAAAGGCGATCGCCCCCATTTTGTCATCGCTGGTATTAATCATGGCTCAAATTTAGGAACAGATATACTCTATTCAGGCACAGTCTCAGCAGCAATGGAGGGGATGATCGAAGGAATTCCCAGTATGGCCATTAGTTTAGCTAGTTTTACCGCCAAAGATTTCCAACCTGCTGCTAATTTTGCCCGTTCATTCCTCCAAAAATGGCAAGAGCAACCCTTTTCTCGTTCTACCTTGTTTAATGTCAATGTCCCCCCTGTCCCTGAGTCAGACATTGCAGGTGTTCTGTTGACACGACAAGGATTACGCCGTTATGAGGAGAGTTTTGAACAGCGCTTAGATCCAAGAGGAAAAAGCTATTATTGGTTAGCAGGAGAAATTGTCAAAGATTTAGAACAACCTGAACATAGTGGTTTATCTTCTGAGATTCTCACTGATGTTCAGGGCATTCAGCAGAATTATATTACCATAACCCCCTTACATTACAATTTAACCGATGTCGCTAGTTTTCAGTTACTATCTCAACCCAATTGGTCGTCTTATTACCAAAGGGGATCAGCATAGAGATTAATGGTTAAATGATCTCTATCTGAGGGAATGGCACTAATACAAGCACAAACCTCTGTTCCATCCCCTAATTCTACCTCACAGGCATGACAAGACCCCATTAAGCACCCTGTCGCAATCTGAACACCTGCTCGTTCTGCAACCTGTAGCATAGGTTCGCCAGCTTGGGCTTCAATTGTAATATCATCGGGGAGAAAATGCACCTTGACAGTCATTGATTTTAGTCCTCTTTCAATAAAGGCGTTAAATCTACAGTATCATTGACCAAGTTAGCGATCGCATCCAGATTGGCCTCCCGTTGTTCCCGATAATTAGCAATTCCTGTGGGCAAAGTAGGCAATCCTCTTCTTTGGCGTAGATAATTTAACCATGTGCGTCGCCATGCCCCATTATCGAATAAACCATGTAAATAACAGCCCCAAACTAACTCAGATTTAGCCACCATCCCCAAAGTAGGATCATCAAATAATACAGAATAAGCGTCTTCTGAGGAAGACAATAACTTAGTATATCCCTGATGAATTTCATAACCACTGACAGGAAGGCCAGACTGAAGATAAAGAGACATTACTTGTCGCTGACGGGCAATTTTATCCTTAACAATTTGAGTCGCAAGGGGAAGGAGTTGTAACCCTGGTTGTTCAAAGATCATCCCTTCCAATTTTTGCGGATCTTGTACCGTTTGTCCTAACATTTGAAAACCACCACATATCCCTAATACCACCCCACCTGCTCCCACATAAGCTTTAATTTGTTCAGCCATACCACTTTGATGGAGCGCTGCTAAATCATTGACAGTGGTTTTCGAGCCTGGAATGATCACTGCATCAGGATAACCTAAATCCTGATCAAGGGGGAGATAAGTGACAGAAACACTCTTTTCAGCCTCTAATGCATCAAAATCTGTAAAATTAGAGATTCTAGGCAACCAAATTACTGTAATGTTTAACTCAGCATTCTTTTTACGAGAAGGGCGCTCTAATAAGCTTAAAGAATCTTCAGCAGGAAAAATCTGATCTTGCCAAGGAATTACGCCTAAAACGGGAATTTTTGTGTAATTTTCCAACCATTCGATGCCACTATCTAGGAGCGATCGCTGTCCCCGAAATTTATTAATGACAATTCCCTTAACCAAAGCCCGTTCTTCTGGCTCTAATAGCTGTAAAGTTCCCACTACATGAGCAAACGCCCCTCCCCGATCAATATCCACCACCAGTAAGGTAGGAGCATTAAGATGGCGAGCCACCCGCATATTGGTTAAATCTCGGTGTTTAAGATTAATTTCTGCTGGGCTTCCTGCGCCTTCTGCCACTAGGAAATCATATTCCATGCTCAAATTATCAATGGATTCTGTGATCGCTTTCCAACCAATATTAAAGTAATCCTGATAATAATTAGCTGCTGTTGTTATTCCCACGGCTTTCCCTTTTAAAATCACCTGAGAGGTCATATTTCCTTGAGGTTTAAGCAAAATAGGGTTCATTTCCACTCTAGGATTGACATTAGCTGCCCATGCTTGTACTGCTTGAGCATAACCAATTTCTCCCCCTGTATTGGTAACATAGGCATTTAACGCCATATTTTGCCCCTTAAAAGGGGTGACGTGCCACCCTTGTTGAGCGAGAATACGACAAATAGCAGCCGTCAGAAAAGATTTTCCTGCGTGGGATGTGGTTCCCACCACCATTAAAGACTTCATTTCATAGTTAATAGTTGATAGTTGATAGTTGATAGTTGATAGGTGATAGTTAATAGTTAATAGTTGATATAGCCTTACAGTAAGAGTGGTCTTTGACTATCAAACAACTTAATCCTTTTTGTAGTAGTAGTTTGAATTCATAATTCATAATTCATAATTCATAATTCTACCATCCCCATGTTCCCATTTCGCCTTTAAACGGACCCACAATATCTTTGGTAATCCAGCCCCCATAAAAATCCCCTGCTTGAGCGCTGACTTGTTCGTCATCTACATAACAAGCTTCCATACGAGAGGGATAAAC
>JBFRWQ010000323.1:0-2938 GCA_051439665.1 Microcystaceae cyanobacterium
AACCAATTCAGTGAATAATTCAGGATTATAACGCTTACCGTTGCTCAGGTCATTTTGTGAGCCTAAAACACAGAATTGACAACTTAAACGTTCATTTCCTAAAGCATAAGCAGGATGAGCCGGCCAACCAAGAAGCGCATCTTCATCGGGCAGTTTTCTCCTGCGCTGCCATTCAGATGTTGAAGTCCCACACCAGTTCCAGACTTTTTCTAACTCCCAATCGTGAATGGGCAACCAATCAAGGCAAAATCGACCCTTACGACCCTTTTGATTCCAGACCGTCCAAGCATCCTCTGGACTAAGGGGAGATTCTCTAACTTTCTTGGTTTTCAGGTCGCAATATTTGGCAAACAGAGAACTGGTACTGATGTTTCGGACTTTAAGGACTGGCTTTTTGGAGCGTCCCGTTGATTCTTCGGATCTTAAGCCAATTGCGTTGATGACTAGCTGATATTG
The DNA here is from genome assembly GCA_051439665.1 of Microcystaceae cyanobacterium. Taxonomy (GTDB): domain Bacteria; phylum Cyanobacteriota; class Cyanobacteriia; order Cyanobacteriales; family Microcystaceae; genus JBGTGT01. The sequence continues at coordinate 457 of JBFRWQ010000323.1, forward strand.
CCGTAGATACTTATTAATTGGAGCAATTTTATAGTTAGAGGTGCAGTATCTAGAGGCTGCGCTTGACCAGAACGGGATGCTGTTATTTTTCTCTGTTTTGAGTTTGTAGTAACGGTTGCGCCAGCCATCTAGCAGATCATCTTTAGCTTTCACCACCACCAATTCGATTCCTGCTTCCTCGCAGAGATGCTCAACAAACTGAGGGGTTTGCTGCCATTCTAAGCGGCCTAAATCAGCATGAATGGCAAGTAGTTTGCATCGCCAATTGTGAGTAGTGGAAAGATGCTTTAAGTAGTTGAGCATGGCTTGTGAATCCTTTCCACCACTGATTCCAATGGCTAACAAACAATCTTTATTAGCCAATAAGGGCGTGAGGATTGAGGGGATAGGATAATTATTCATCTTCATTCTCTAAAATAAAAGAACAAACATCGTTCAAATTTTCAGCCGTATCTTCTGGACTAAAATGCAATAAATACATTCCGTAAATCCATGATGGGGAAATCACTTCACGAACATCTGGCTGAATTTCAAATAACCGTTCTAATTCATCTAGAGCTTCCCAATGAATGATTTCTTGTTTTAACGCTAAATACCAAGTTGAAAACGGTTTTTCAACAGGCTCTAAATTGACCATTACTTTAATTTCTAATTCAGAAAATTCTTCAATTTTATCCCAATGCCAATGGGGACTATGGGGATAAAGTTGAAATCGAAGAATTTGATGAGAATCTTTAATTTCTAAATAAGTAAAACCAGATTCTTTGTCAACTTGATAGTTCAATTCAGAAGGTTTAATGGCAGGAAAAGGTTTCATCGTCTTAAGAACTCAATCATAACAACCACCAAGATTCGTAAGAATCGATCATGATTAGATATTTGGGATGAATCTCTATCGAGATTTAAAAAACGACTTTTTACTGAGTTTAATCAATGGCTAACTGTACTTTTATCAAACGGTTTCCCCACACTATAAAATCTCTTTGTCAAGCCTATGGCGTTGATTTATATGCCTTAGATTTAGACAAGGATTTGTTATATCTCAAACTGCAATATCCCGAATCTTCGGGTTATATGCCCTTAGTGATTGAAACGTTAGGCGATCGCCAAATTTCCATCGCCCATTACTATCATCAACATGGGGATGCAATTGCAGATCCCGACTTGGTTTGTTATATCTCTCCTACGCCTGAATTATGGCTGCCTCTGCTCATTAAACATCCCCCACCCTTCGGGGAACAAGTGGCAGCTAAAGTTGTAGAAGGTCGTATTCAATTTAATGCCAAAAAGCAAAAGGATATTGCTAGTTTTACAAATACTTGGTCAAGTAATATTCGTAACCAGCAGTGGTTCTTAAAAGGCAATAAACCTAATCCAGAACTCACTGTAACTGTCGAAGTAAATTGCGAATCTTTAGAAAGAGCTAGTTGATTAAATAAAGACATTTATTACGGGCTAATGCCCGTTTTTTTTTGAGAAATTTATTAACTTATTTGGAGTTAAACTCATGACGACTGAAACTAAATCCCAATCTATTACCTATATGTTCGACAAATCCCGTTTTCCTTCTCTCATGTTTAATGAGTTTGAGTCAGGAACTTGGCATGATGTCGGATGCGATCTTCTGACTCCAGAAGAACAAGAAGGACTGATCGGATTGGTAACAGACGCAGGTATGATTGATGATCCTGAGTACAATCCCAATGCGTTGCTGTTATGCAAAGCAGCCGATGGCATCTTAGTGGATATTTACGGTCCGTGTATCTTCAAAGATGGGGATAACATTGTCTTGAAAGTGGGCAGTGTTCAAGCCACTGTTACGCAGAAAGGCGATCGCATCAGCGTAGGGGACTTAACGGGTAAGATTTCCAGTCAAACCAAACAGACACAAGATGGCAGCGAGTATCCTGTCTGTACCGTTAACCTGATGTCTCCTGATAAGAGCTTCTATCGCATTCGCATTGCAACGGATGAAGCATCTGTAGAAGACATTGAAGCCCTACTGCTAGGAGATGATGAGAACTCTTTACTTGAATTTCTCCGACCTGTTCCTGGCTGTGCAATGAAAATGCACGAGTTGGGCATTGGAGAATTTACCGTTAAAGCCGTTTCTTCTTCTGAAGGAGAATATGGTATTAGCTTTAAACTGCACCTGTCCGAGGGTCCAGTGGTTTGGGCGACGGGCAATTCTCAGAAATTGCTGGAAAATCCTAACTTTAAGCCTGAGTTCCCTTTGACCTTGAAAGTGTCAAGTGTTGAAGAACTAGGTGACGGCAAGTATCGGGTTCATAATGCCCTATTACGTCGTTTACCTCGCTTAAATGGCGTTCCTCAATCCTCTGAAATCAAAACTCTCAACGCTCAGGTTAAACAAACGCAAGATAGCACTATGGTCCCCCCTGAGCAAGAACAGCAATTAGATGACATCGCTTTCTAAGCTTGCCATTCTCTCCCCTTCTCTGAGGGGAAATTCCCCTTCATT
>JBFRWQ010000324.1:0-4293 GCA_051439665.1 Microcystaceae cyanobacterium
GGATAGGAGATGCAGGAAATATTACTATTCCCATTGCTAACAATATTACCCTCAACAATTCTAATATCAATGCTTCCACATCAGGAGAAGGAGATACAGGAAAAATTGAACTAAGAGCTTCTGATACCTTACAACTTAATAATAACAGTGAAATTAGTAGTTCTGTTGAACAAGGTGCAGAAGGAGACTCTCAGCAAATTAGCTTAAATACTCCTAACTTAACCCTTACCGACTCAACCATCAAAGCAGAAACCGCAGGGAGAGGAAATGCAGGAAGCATTGATACCTTAAACACAGAAATTCTCACCTTAGATAATAGTATCATTTCGACAGAGATAACATCCACTGGTGAAGCAACCCAACCCAGTAACATTACACTGAATACCCAACAACTTACCCTAACCAATGACTCCCAAATTACTACCTCTACAGCAGGAAGAGGAGACGCAGGAAATATCAACTTAACAGGTAATACCTTTAACCTAACTCAAGGAAGTCAAATTCGTACAACCACATCCAGTGATAATAATGCAGGAAATATTAACCTAAAATTTATCGATGAAATTTATCTCACAGGGGAAGAAACAGGAATTTTTGCAGATACCACCCAAAATTCCACAGGAAATAGTGGCAGTATTTTCATTGACCCCATAAACGTTATCATAGAAGACGGTGCAAGTATCGCAGTAGATGCACAAGGAAGCGGACAAAGCGGAAACATTACCCTATTTGCTGATTATCTTACCCTAGATCAAGGCACAATCTCAGCCCAAAGTACCAGTGGAGATGGGGGAAATATTTTCCTTAATATTGATAACCGTCTTACCCTTCTCAATAACTCTCTGATTTCAACTACCGCAGGAAATCAACAACAGGGAGGAAATGGCGGAAATATTACCATCTTGGCTGATTCTATCATTACTCTACCCGATGATAATAGTGACATTACTGCTAATGACTTTAGTGGAGATGGAGGTAATATTAATATTACCACTCAAGAAATTTTGTGGATTCAACCACGCAACCTATTAACCCCCTTTAGTGATATTACCGCAAGTTCCGAATTAGGTGCCGAGGGAGTAATTACCATTAATGAGCAAAATATTAAGCCACCTGAAGAAACAGTAACACTTGACACCGAATTTGTCGATCCTAATACCCTTATCTCTCAAAATACTTGTAAAAAAGGCATTAACAGTGAATTTATCGCCAATGGACAAGGGGGCTTACCCTTAAATCCCACCGACCCCTTAAATGTTATGCTAGTGTGGGAAGACTTAGGAAATATAGGACAAAATACCGATAACTCAGAAATTTCCTTACTGAAATCAAATTCCCCTAATCTTACCCAATTAACTGAAAAAGGAAACGCCAGTTATCAAGCAGAAAATTATGCTCAAGCGATTAAATTCTGGGAAAAGGAACTTAATTACCTTGATAACTCTAGAAGTAAGTTAGACAAAGCCGAAATATTAACCAATCTTGCCCTAGCATATCAAAAAGTTGGTAAGATTGACCAAGCTAGAGAAGCCTCAACCCTCAGCCTAAACATCTTACAAGATCAACCTCAAAACTCAGCTAACCTGATCTTACTTGCCCGTGCCTTGAACAACCAAGGCGTTCTACAATTAACATGGGGACAATCAGAAGCAGCCTTAAATAGCTTTAAACAAGCGACAACCCTTTATAAACAAAATAACTTAACTAATAGCCAACATAACGCCATATTAAATCAAGTTTACGCCTTAAAAGACCAGGGACGCAACCAAGCCGCCCTTAAACTTCTTAACCCCCTCTATCAACAACAGCAAAATAAACCAGATTCATCCTTAAAAGCCAAGATTTATCGCTTATATGGTGAAATATCATACTCAATGGGACAAGATCAGCTTTCTCAAGATTTACTACAACAAAGCTTAACCATTGCTCAAAACAGTGAAGATAAGCATCAAATAGCTTCCATTAACCTTAGCTTAGGTAATATTGAGCAGAAAAACAATTATTATCAACAAATCAATTCATCAGACAGCGCTTTAGTTGAACTCTTAGCGCTCATTAATCAACTTCGCTCCAGTATTGCTAAAAATCAACTCAATAACGCCAACGCACTGCTCCCAGAAATTTCCGTTAAAATCAAGCAACTTCCCCCTTCTCGTTCCCTAACTTATGCACAGATTAATTATGCTCTCAGTTTATACCAATTAAGTCAGAAAAAACCTCACCTTAATCTTTCTCCTTCATTAAGTATCAACCTGTTAAATAATGCAGTTAAAACAGCACAAACAATCAGAGATAAACGAGGAGAAGCATACTCACTAGGTTATTTAGGCAATATCTACGAGAAACAACAACAATGGACTAAAGCCCTTAACTTTACCCAAAAAGCCCTATCTCTGAGTCAACAACTACAATCATCAGACCTCATTTATCAATGGCAATGGCAGTTAGGACGCATTTTACAGCATCAGAACCAAAAAGAACAGGCTTTAAGCGCTTATCAGTCTGCTTATCAAGAAACCCAATCCCTAAGACAAGCATTAGTAGGAATTAACCCCGAACGTCAATTTTCCTTTACAGAAACAGTTGACCCCTTATATCGACAATTAATCAGTCAATTACTTGACGGTACACCCTCTCAAGCTAATTTACAACAAGCCCGACAAATTCTGGAATCCTTGCAACTCGCAGAATTAGATAACTTCTTCCAAGATGGTTGTACTCAAGCTAAACCGCAACAAATTGACCAAATAGACCAGAATGCTGCCGTTATTTATCCTATAGTTTTAGAAGAGCGCTTAAGCGTCATTGTTTCCTATGCTAATCAACCCTTAGACTATTATTCCCTTCCCATTACCGAAAAAGACGTTAAAAGCGCTATCAACGATTTTTATCAATCATTGAGTCTGAGATTTAGATTAAATCCTCAAGTTGAGTCTCAAAATTCCCTGAAAGCTCATCAAGACTTATATGATTGGCTGATTCGCCCCTCAGAAAGTAAATTAAAGCAGAATAATATTAACACGCTGGTTTTCGTTCTTGATCAAGCCTTACAAAGTCTTCCTCCTGCTATCCTGCATGATGGACAACAATATCTCATCGAAAAATATAATGTTGCTTTAACACCAGGATTACAATTGTTAGATGGTTCTCCCTTAGAATCTCAAGAATTACATGGTGTCTTAGGAGGATTAGAAGAAGCGAGACAAGGATTTTCAGCTTTACCAGGAGTGAGAAAAGAATTAGAGCAGATTTCTCAACAGATGAACAGCGAAATTCTTTTCAATGAAGATTTTAGCCTTTCTCAGCTTGAACAACTAATCAATAATAATGATTCTCCCATTGTTCATCTCGCTACTCATGGACGATTTTCCTCTCAAGCAGAGAAGACTTTCTTACTAGCGTGGGATGGGGTGATTAATATTAAAGAATTAGGTCAATTACTAGAAAAACGCAAGTATAGTCAAAATCCGATTGAATTGCTCATTCTCAGCGCTTGTGAAACAGCACGAGGAGATAGTCGTGCTACGTTGGGACTTGCAGGAATGGCAGTACGTTCAGGTTCAAGAAGTACTCTTGCTACATTATGGTATGTAGATGATCAATCAACGGCGCAATTAATGACTCAATTTTATGACATTTTAGGGAATCAAGCCATTAGTAAAGCCCAAGCGCTTAGACAAGCTCAATTATTCTTAATTAACTCTGAGCAATATCATCATCCTTATTATTGGGGCGCTTTTGTTTTAGTCGGGAATTGGCAATAAAGGGGTGTTCAACTTTTCCTTTACAATAGTACCTTAAGACCATTATTTAATTCGATTTTTTGATGAAAACATTGATCCCTAATCAATCACCTTCTTCTACCCTTGTTTCTCTTAACCCTAATCAAATAGTTACTTATAGCCCTGCCTATACTTTAGTCCCAACTTATGAGTGTTTTAATCGCTGTAGCTATTGTAACTTTAGAAAAGATCCCAGACAAGATCAATGGTTAAGTTTAAATGAAGCTCAAACAATCTTACAGTCTTTAACATCTAAAAATATTACCGAGATTTTAATATTAAGTGGAGAAGTTCATCCTAAATCCCCTCGCCGTTACCAATGGTTTAATCATATTTATCAACTCTGTCAACTAGCAAAATCAATGGGCTTTTATCCCCATACTAATGCAGGATGGTTAACTTTTTCAGAAATGCAGCAATTAAAGAAAGTTAATGTTTCAATGGGGTTAATGTTAGAACAAATCACCCCTAATTTATTAACAACAGTTCATAAAAATGCACCTCATAAAGC
>JBFRWQ010000325.1:0-3494 GCA_051439665.1 Microcystaceae cyanobacterium
CGATTATCACGGATACCAGACTGGAAGACGGAAAGCTGATGCTCAAACATAGTGGGTTGGGAATGACATTTACCTTAGTGTTCCCAAACTCCATCTATAATTCTCAACCGTGTATCGCCTTGGGTCAATGATTGTTATATTTAGTTTGAGCGAGGACTGGTTATAATATTTCTTAACATTTATACCTAAATTCTCTAATCTATATTATCCATGAATAGCACCTTCCTCAATCACCTTAACAGTCCCAAGCGCCCTGTCCTTGTCTTCGATGGCGCAATGGGAACCTCGATTCAGAGCCAAAATTTAACGGCTGATGACTTTGGTGGGGCAGAATATGAAGGATGTAACGAATATTTGGTACATACTAAGCCAGAAGCCATTAAAAAGGTGCATCAGGGCTTTTTAGAAGCAGGTGCAGATGTCATTGAAACAGATACCTTTGGGGGAACATCCCTTGTCTTAGCGGAATATGATTTAGCAGATAAAGCCTATTCTATTAATAAGAGCGCCGCAGAATTAGCAAAAAGCGCTGCTATCGAATATTATACCCCAGAAAAACCCCGTTTTGTGGCAGGTTCAATGGGGCCAGGCACAAAATTACCAACCCTTGGTCATATTGACTTTGATACCCTGAAAAGCGCTTATGTTGAACAAGCAGAAGGACTCTATGATGGAGGGGCGGACTTATTGATTGTCGAAACCTGTCAGGATGTTCTGCAAATTAAAGCAGCCTTAAACGCCATTGAAGATGTATTTAGTAAGAAAGGCGATCGCATTCCGATCATGGTTTCGGTGACAATGGAAACAATGGGGACAATGTTGGTGGGAACAGAAATGAGCGCTGCTTTAGCGATTCTAGAACCCTATAACATCGATATTCTAGGACTTAACTGTGCAACGGGTCCTGATTTGATGAAAGATCACATTAAATATCTCTCAGAAAATTCTCCGTTTATTGTTTCTTGTATTCCTAATGCGGGACTTACTGAAAATGTGGGAGGACAAGCACATTATCGCCTAACGCCCATTGAATTAAAAATGGCTTTAATGCACTTTATTGAGGACTTAGGGGTACAAATTATTGGTGGTTGTTGTGGAACTCGGCCAGATCATATTAAAGCATTAGCAGAAATTTCTAAGGATTTAACCCCCAAACAAAGACATTATCATTATGAGCCGTCTGCTGCTTCTATTTACAGCACTCAACCCTACATTCAAGATAATTCTTTCCTGATTGTTGGGGAACGATTAAACGCCAGTGGGTCAAAGAAATGTCGCACTTTATTAGATAAAGAAGACTGGGATAGTTTAGTCTCTTTAGCTAAAAGTCAAGTGAAAGAAGGCGCTCACGTTCTAGATGTTAACGTTGACTATGTAGGGCGAGACGGAGAACGAGATATGCACCAACTGGCCTCCCGTTTGGTTAACAATGTCACCCTTCCTTTGATGTTAGACTCCACTGAATGGACAAAGATGGAAGCAGGGTTAAAGGTAGCAGGGGGTAAATGTATCCTTAACTCTACTAACTATGAAGATGGAGAAGAGCGCTTTTTCCAAGTCTTAGATTTAGCCAAGAAATATGGTGCAGGTGTGGTCGTTGGTACAATTGATGAAGATGGAATGGGACGTACCGCCGATAAGAAATTTGAAATCGCTAAACGGGCTTATGATGCAGCAGTAGAGTATGGTATATCTCCCTATGAAATCTTTTTTGATCCCCTTGCCTTACCTATTTCAACTGGGATAGAAGAAGACCGAGAAAACGGAAAAGCGACGGTTGACTCAATTCGCCGCATTCGTCAAGAATTACCAGGTTGCCATATTTTATTAGGAATTTCTAACATTTCATTTGGGTTAAATCCCGCAGCCCGACAAGTATTAAACTCAGTTTTCTTACATGAATGTATGCAAGTAGGTTTGGATGGGGCAATTGTCAGCGCTAGTAAGATTTTACCCCTTGCTAAAATTGACGAAGAACCCTTAAAAGTATGTCGTGATTTAATCTATGACTTGCGAGGGTTTGATGGGGATATTTGCACTTATGATCCCTTAACTAAATTAACCGAATTATTTGCAGGGAAAACCACTAAGAAAGATGCTTCCAAGGTAGCTAATTTACCCATTGAAGAACGATTAAAACAACATATTATTGATGGGGAAAGAATCGGATTAGAAGAGGCACTAGAAGAGGCGCTCAAACAATATCCTCCCCTCGATGTGATTAACGTTTTCTTATTAGATGGAATGAAGGTAGTCGGAGAATTATTCGGCTCAGGACAAATGCAGTTACCTTTTGTATTGCAATCGGCTCAAACCATGAAAGCGGCAGTCGCTTATTTAGAACCCTTTATGGATAAAGACGAAGCCGATAATGATAGTGGTAAAGGTAAATTTATTATTGCCACTGTTAAGGGGGATGTCCATGATATTGGCAAGAATTTAGTCGATATTATTCTTTCCAATAACGGTTATAAGGTGATTAATTTAGGGATTAAACAACCAGTTGATAATATTATTCAAGCCTACGAAGAACATAACGCAGACTGTATTGCGATGAGTGGTTTGTTGGTTAAATCTACAGCCTTTATGAAGGATAATCTAAAAGAATTTAATCAACAGGGAATTACTGTTCCTGTTATTTTGGGGGGTGCAGCTTTGACTCCCAAATTTGTCTATGAAGATTGTCAAAATACCTATAATGGTAAGGTAGTTTACGGCAAAGATGCCTTTTCTGACTTACACTTTATGGATAAATTAATGCCCGCAAAATCGTCAGAAAGTTGGGATGATTTTCAAGGTTTCTTAGGAGACTTTGATAATAATAATAACTTATTCCAAGAAGAACGGGCAGAGAAAGCAGCAGAGAAAGCAGCAAACAATGGTAATGGTAACGGTAAAGTAAAATCTGATGAACCCCAGGTTATTGACACCAAGCGCTCAGAAGCGGTTGAATTGTTACAACCTCCCATTCCTCCTTTCTGGGGAACAAAAATCTTAAATGCTGAAACCTTCGATTTTAATGAACTATTCTGGTACTTGGATTTACAAGCGCTGATTGCTGGCCAATGGCAATTCCGTAAGCCTCAAGGACAACCACGGGAAGAATACGATCAATTTTTACAAGCAAAAGTCTATCCTATTCTAGAAGACTGGAAAGCAAAAATTATTGAAGGTAACTTATTGCATCCCACCGTAATTTATGGTTATTTCCCCTGTCAGTCTCAAGGAAATACCTTACTGGTTTATCACCCTGAAGCAGTAACTCCTGAGAATAAGTTATTTGACAATGCACAACCCGTCTGGAAAGTTGAATTCCCCCGTCAAAAGTCAGGCCGTCGTCTTTGTATTGCTGACTTCTTTGCACCGAAAGAATCTGGCTTAATTGACGTTTTCCCAATGCAAGCCGTTACAGTGGGTGAAATTGCCACAGAATATGCTCAAAAGCTCTTTTCTGGTGATGACTACACCAACTACCTATACTATCATGGCATGGC
>JBFRWQ010000326.1:0-4242 GCA_051439665.1 Microcystaceae cyanobacterium
TCCCCCAAGTCAGGAATGGTAGTCGGGTCTCCGTCCCGTTCAAGGCGTATATTTTGCTGCTGAACGCCAATGGAGCGATCACGACTAAATTGAGTCGAAAAATCGATAGTTGGATACAGAAGGGAGCGAATGGCTCTTAATTGCGCCTGTCGTTCGTCTAATTGTATTCTTGAGGTTTGTAAGTCTTTGTTATTATTAAAAGCGATCGCCAGCGCTTGATTGAGGGTAATGGACTTTGTGAGGTTAATATCCACTTCACTCGGTCGGGTCGGAAATTGTAGGGGATTAGCATTAGGGTTGACTTCTTCAGTCATCCTTTCTGGTAAAGAGTCTTGAGAGGTATCTGGTCTTTTAAAGGGTTCAAAAGACGAATCATCAACAGTAGGCAGCGCTTCTGGATTATCCTGAGAGATCAATTCAGTATTCTTTTGGGAGATATCAATTTCCTTGATATCCGCTACTTTAGGTTGAGGATCTTTGAGAGCTTGGACTTCTAAGTTAGTGGCGGCATTTTCAGCCATATCTGGGATACTTTCGGCATTAACTTGCCATGCACCCATGAATAATAAGCTGACTCCTCCACTCACACCGATTAAATGACGCAAACTAAACATAGGGTTTTGCGGAAATAGATATATTAGGTTCTAAGATTCTATCAAATTGACGCTCTACACGCTTGTAAGGTCTGCATTCCTAACCCAATACTAAAGATGGTTTTGTTAGGGAATAAAAAAAACTGTAATAATAATAGTAAGCAATTAATACCATCAAGCTTTGTCTCAATTGGCGTAAGTCCATATTATTTTTTAACCTCTATGGCTCAAACTACCATCGAAATTTTATCTACTGAAGATATACGTCGTATTCTTACCCGTTTAGCCTCCCAAGTTATTGAAAAATCGGGTAATTTAGAGAATTTAGTCCTCTTAGGCATTCATACTAGAGGTGTTCCTCTGGCGGAATTGATGGCTAACCAAATTGAACTGTTAGAAAATATTAAAGTTCCTGTGGGGGCAATTGATGTTACCTTTTACAGGGATGACTTGGATCGCATTAAAACCCGTACTCCTGCTAAAACCCAAATTCCTTTTGATTTGACGGGAAAAATTCTTGTCTTAGTGGATGATGTGATCTATAGAGGGCGCACTATTCGTGCTGCTTTAAACGCTGTTACTGAATATGGCCGTCCTCAAGTGATTCGTTTATTAGTGTTGGTTGATCGAGGCCATCGAGAATTACCCATTCATCCTGATTTTACTGGAAAAAAACTACCCACTGCATCTGAAGAACAGGTCAAAGTTTATTTACAAGAAGTAGATGGACGAGATGGGGTTGAGTTAATTAAACCAACCTAAGTTCAGTTATCAGTAACTTGAAGTTCCTAGTAGGGGCTTTAGCCCTAAAGGGCTTACTACAAACTTAATTTTAGATCTTAATTTCTTCTATCTTTTCAATGTCTTCTAAGAGAGATTGATCCTTTTGTGCTTCTGTCTCTAAATCTAATAAAACGTGAGCATGGGGACAGAAAGCTTGACAGTTAATCCGATGAGGAAAAGTGCTCTTTTCTTGTTCATAATTGTCTAGGTACTGAGTGAGATTAGTTAATAAATCCTGCAAATCTTGATGATTTTTTTGATGTTGTTGGGAGCTATATTTAAAAGTAATTGATTTTGGCTTTTCGGGTAGTTTAACAAACCAATAGGTCATAGAAATTTGCTCAGGAAGATAACTAGAGGTTTCAGCAAGAACATATAAATACAAACGAGTTTGCCAATTTTTGCTCAGTTTATCTTTCTTCTCTGGTTGAGGAAAGGTTTTCCAATCTATAATCTGTGCTTGTTCTTTTTCTAACACTAATAAATCATAGATAACTGTTAATAAATATTGCTCTATTGTTAATGTTCTATGATGTTCAGCTTCCCGTAAGAGAGAGGAATTTTGCCAAAGGGAGGCGGTTTCGGTTAATAAAGCTTGAACCGATTTAATGAGCGCTTGTTCTTCTGATGCTAATGCTTCTAATGATAAGCCCATATCTTGCTGCTGCATTAAAAGATGAAACTGACTTCCCCATAGTCCTTTTGACATAATATCTGAATTTAGAGGTGTTTCTAAGTTTTCTAAATATTGTTTTTGAAACATTGGGGGACAAATTTCTAAGAGATTAAGATGGGATTGGGATAAACGAATTAAAGAGGGCGCTTTCATATTTAACTAAAAAGGTGCATGATATTTTGTATTTTATCCTTTAATAACCATAGTTAACTGATGGGGAGAGGCCACAGACAGGGTGCAGAAGTTAGAAGCATACTATTTCATCAGCTTTTCAGGCTTAATTGAACAATATTATCATTCTAACTACTAAGTTAATTGGTTGACATTAAGACAAAGGTTTGATCCGAATTCTACTAGATTCTACTACTGTAAAATATCCATACCAATCGTTACGAGTTTCTAAAACTTTAACAACAATTTCTATTAATTTCACTGGCGTAACAGGGGGAAGGCGAAATAAAATAACTCCACAAGATGCAGATAAACCTAGACGAAAAGTGAGTTCTCCAAAATCTTTATCAAAGGTAACAATAACACGCTGTTCCCTTTGTGCGATCTCTAAGACTTCTCTATCACTACTACTAGGAAAATCTGTTCTAATCCAAAGCACATCATAACCCTTTTGTCGAAGAAATTCTACCACGTTTTTAGGAAAGTTTTCATCAGCTAAGATACGCATTAGATTCAAACTTGAAGAGGATAAACTAACTCATTTTTTAAAGCGTCCCTCGCATAACTCAAACAGCATTTAATATCTTCTAGTACAATCCCTGGATAATTCTCTATAATCTCACTTTCTGACCAACCTTGAGCGAGTAAATCTAGGACAAATTCAACTGAAAGCCGAGTTCCTTTAATAATTGGTTTACCGACTAGAATATTAGGATCAACCACAATACGTTCTTGCCAATTCATTGTTAACTAACCTCTAGAATCAGTCCATCTGAGTATATCATACTTTAGCTTAAGAGTAAATGGAGAGAGTAGTATTATTTTTAACTAAAGATGGTAAGTAGTCATTATTGATACTTAGATAAGTTTACATTTATTATATCCTAAAATCATCAATGTAGTAACTGGTCACTAAAATGACTAGCCAAATCATAAAAAGTCTGGCATACTGCTAAATTGAGAGAAAATATAATCCTTGTCAGTTAACCTCTTTCCATGAGCGATTTTTTGTTACAAAGTAGTTGGTTGATTCCCTTGTATGGCTTAGTGGGGACTTTATTAACCTTTCCTTGGTCTCTGGGTATTATTCGCCAAACTGGTCCCCGTCCTGCAGCCTATATCAACATCTTAATGACCATTTTAGCATTTATTCATGGCTCTTTTGCCTTTAATGCGATCTGGGATCATCCATCCTATCAATTAGTCTTTAATTGGTTGACTGTTGCTGATTTAGACCTTACCCTGGTTGTTGACATATCCCCGATTAGCTTGGGAGCGCTAGAAGTTGTGACAGGAATCAGTCTTTTAGCTCAAGTTTACGCATTAGGGTACTTAGAAAAAGATTGGTCATTAGCTCGTTTTTACGGACTGTTAGGCTTTTTTGAAGCAGCATTAAGTGGAATTGCCCTGAGTGACTCATTACTGCTCAGTTACGGCTTATTGGAAATGTTAACCCTCTCTAGCTATCTCTTAGTTGGGTTTTGGTACGCTCAACCCCTAGTTGTTACCGCCGCAAGAGATGCCTTCCTCACCAAACGAGTCGGTGATATTATCCTTTTGATGGGCTTAGTCGCTCTTTCCAGTTATGGAGAAGGATTAACCTTCTCAGAGCTAGAAAATTGGGCAGGTAACTCCACTGTTTCCTCTTTTACTGCCACCTTATTAGGATTATCCTTGATTGCTGGACCGACGGGAAAATGCGCTCAATTCCCCTTCAATCTCTGGCTAGATGAAGCAATGGAAGGACCGAACCCTGCGGGTATTATGCGTAATTCAATTGTGGTTTCGGCTGGCGCTTATGTCTTAATTAAATTAGAACCCGTCTTTACCCTCTCTCCTGTTTCTGCCGATACCCTCATTATTTTAGGCTCTGTTACCGTAATTGGTACAGCACTGATGGCCTTAGCCCAAATTGATATTAAACGTGCCCTATCCCACTCTACTAGCGTCTATTTGGGGTTAGTGTTTATTGCGGTTGGCTTAGGCCATGTGGATATTGCTTTTTTAATTCTCTTTACC
>JBFRWQ010000327.1:0-2966 GCA_051439665.1 Microcystaceae cyanobacterium
AATCAACTGCTGCATCCGTTGATCCCGAATCATAAAATTAGTGGCTGCTGTATCTTCATCTATGAGTAATACCTTAGTTCCTATTTCCAAGGCTTCTATAATATTTCCTGCTTGAGAAGTACTACCACTAGCATTAGGAGTAGAAAACTGACGGGTTGACTTTCCTTGAGGTAAATGGTTAATAAAAGGAGATATATCCACACCTGCCATACTGCGGCCATCTTCTGCCCTAATTTTCACTGCTGAGGCTTCTGTTACGACAAATTCCCGTCCATCATTGGGAATATGATTATAAACACCCTGTTCAATAGCGTGTAATAAAGTCGATTTACCATGATATCCCCCTCCTACAATAAGTGTGATCCCTTGAGGAATACCCATTCCTTTTATTTCCCCATAATTAGGGCAATTGAAGCTAACTTCAAAGGAAGAGGGCGATTGAAAGGGAATCCCATCCTTGTCTAGGGGATGATCATCCACACCACTGCGACGGGGTAAGATTGAACCATTAGCAATAAAGGCAACAAGTTGGTGTTGTTTTAACTGCGATCGCAACCAATCGGCATCTTCAATGGTTTTCACCTGTCTTTCTATCGCTTCAGCGTCTAACGCCTTGTATTTTAACGCCCTATCCACAATCTCAGGGAGATCTTCCCCTAATAATTCAGCCGCCTGACGACCTAAAATACTTCTTCCTCGTGCTGGAAGTCCGACCCACAACCGTACTTCAATGCCACTTTGATCAATAATAATAGAAGTGCGATCTAAAACCCCTTGACCGACTTTCACAATGGAAATTAAGCCACTTTTCCCTGTTCCTCGCCGTGAACTAAGAGATTGAGCTACTTTATTGAACTGACGGTTTAAATAGTCTCTTAGGGCAATTTCTCTACTAGAAGATTGATATAAAGAGGGAGGAAATTGGGCAACCGCATGAGAGAGTTTAATCCGTAAACGACTGGGTGAAGCGAAGGGATCGCCCTGTACATGGTCAATAATCAGAGTAAAATCAGGAAATTGGTAAGATCCCTTGATATCTTTGTAGGCTTTGTAACTGCGGCCATCTAACTCAAATAAAGTGCGTTCTAAGCTTGTGCGATCGAGCATCGTCTTTATTAATTGTCTAAAATCAAAGAACCATCTGACAAGTTTCTAGCTTGTCATCCAAGCTAATTCTATCCTAACTCTTCTCCCACTTGCTGAAAAATGAAACAATCGATCCTCCTATTAAGCTTACTTCTTAATAGCGCTATTCTGCTTCCTAGTAAGCCCATATTAGCTCAATCCACTTTAAATTCAGGGATTAGTTATTTTAGAAAATCCCCTCGTTTAACCAATGTAATGACCACTTTTAATGCGGTGAGGGTGTGGAGCGCTACTTATTATTTTACCATTGAGATACCCGAAAATGCAGGTAATACCCTGAGTACTGTTACAATTCAACAACGGGAAGGATTTGAGGAAATCGAGTTTCATTTAGAGAGAACTGTTGCTTTTCTGGGGGGGCATCGTAACAAAAAAGATTCCATAAATATTGGATCTATCACCCAAGATCCCGATAGTAAAGCAATTACTATTAACTTAGCATCTCCTATTCCACCTGATACAGTTTTTACCATTGGTTTAAGACCTAAACGAAACCCAGATATCGCTGGTGTTTATCTTTTTGGAGTCACAGTTTATCCAACTGGAAATAATCCCTCAGAGTTGTATTTAGGCGCAGGAAGACTTCACTTTTACCGAGGAGGAGATGGTGTTTTTTAAAAAGGGCAGGAGGCAAGAGAGATTTACGCTTTACCCAGTTTAAATGCGTCTTATTGGTCAAATCACCTAATAGGTATTGTCCAAGAAACAGGAACAGCTATCACATCAAGAGTTTCGTCATTGTCAAACATTTCTAAAAGATAACCTGCTTCTGTTTGTTGTTCATTAGGTGGTAACAATTCTACAATTGTCCCTTGATCTCCTTTTTGAAAGATAGTGTTAGGAACATCTCTACTTAATTTAACTTGTTGAAAGAGTTGGACGATTTGCATTATTCACACTCCTTGGTTTTATCAGGGTAAAGAGTAACAAAGTTTGCTTGTTGATTTTTGTGATCAATTTGCCAAATACTAATCACTTGAATCCGTTGGTTATTAGGGGTTTGCCAATGATTCCTTAGTTTAAGTCTTAATCCCCATCATTAATAAGATTTCACAATTAAAACCACACTTGAACGGGCAGCAACTTGATAGGTATGATCAGTAATTACAGTTGCCGTATCCATATCAGCCACAGCTTCCATTAAAGGTAAAGTGGTATCAACAACCCGATGCCAATTTTGTCCATCTGGAAGAGACGGTAACTCAAAAGTTAGCTGTTCCCAATAAGCATTGAACATGACATGAAGATATTCTCCCGCTTCAGTATGTTTGAGAGAAAATACAAGAGTATGGGAATCCTTTGACCAATCTGGTTGATATAATTTAATACCATGCCAAGTCAAATGAGGATAAGGGCTATCTTTGGCAATATCAAGGAGGTTTTCCTGTTTAAATAAGGCCAAGCTTTTGGAAAAATTAATCATTCTTCGGACAAAACACCAAAGATCAAAGTGTTTATCTACTAAATCCCAATCAAACCAAGCTAGTTCATTATCTTGACAATAAGCATTATTATTACCTCTTTGAGTGCGTTGAACTTCATCACACATTAACATCATAGGAGTACCTTGCGAAATCAATAAAATAGTGAATAAATTTTTGATTTGTTGTAACCTTAAAGACTCAATTTCTTGATTATTTGTTACCCCTTCTACCCCACAATTCCAACTAAAATTATCATTTGCTCCATCTCGATTACTTTCCCGATTAGCTTCATTATGTTTTTCATTATAAGAAACCAAATCTTTCAACGTAAACCCATCATGACAGGTAATAAAATTAATGCTACGGTTAACATCTGTATCTGGCCGATGATAAATA